>JAADEB010000033.1 GCA_013153655.1 Chlorobiota bacterium | reverse complement strand
GGGTCATATTGGAAGAAGCAGTTATAGGGTCGTCCGATAAAAGCTTTATCGTTTACGTAGCAGGCAAAGGTACCGCGGCCGTCCTGAGTGGCGGGCGGGAGGGGGTCATGTGAATCATCCCGCGGCTTCCTGAAACAAAACATGGCTGTGGACACAAACCATAGAGAATTACGAAATGCTTGACATAATTGTTTTACAGGCAAACATTTAATCAATACAAGCAGTGACTGTGGGATTGTCATTTATTTTAGCGTGGAAATACGGAATTCCGGGGAGAGGAAGGGCAGGTGGCCAAACCGCGTGAAAATGTGTAACTTTCCGGCGAATTTGAAACCAACTTTTTTAAACGATTGAAGTGATGAGAATACCCGATTGGATACGCCATTTTCGATGGAACTGGGGATGGGCCGTTCTGCTGGTGTTTATCACCTTTGTGGTGGTGTTTTTGTACGTATTTTACCTGTCGATGGTGGAACTGCGTAGCAATGAGATGTCGGTGGAAGATTATTATACCGAAGAATTGCAATACGGCAAAGTGTTGGACATGAAACACCGGGCCGACACCATGAAAGTTCCCGTGGAAATCCGCTTGAACGAACGGGCTTTGGAAGTCCGTTTTCCGGCGTATATTTCGCCTAAGCGCGTGGAAGGAACCCTGGTGCTCTACCGTCCGAACAAAAAATTGTTCGACCGTCATATTCCCTTGGCTTTGGATACGGCGGGACGACTAACGGTACCGCGCGACAGCCTGCTGCCGGGACGCTGGGATGCCCGGTTGAAATGGCGCGTGGATACGGTGAGCTATTATGTGGAGAAGAAATTGTGGATGGAGTGAGGGACTTCAACGATTCGACAAAAAATCCTATATTTGCGCCACAATAAAAAATTACGAATAAAACACTTAGCGTAATGGCACAACAAAAGGCAATTATTTCGCAAATCATCGGTCCGGTTATCGACGTATATTTCGAAGGCGACCAAGTGGAACTTCCCAAAATTTACGACTCCCTGAAAGTAAAACGTCCCGACGGAACCGAAGTCATTCTCGAAGTACAACAACATATCGGCGAAGACACCGTCCGGTCCGTGGCCATGGACTCCACCGACGGACTCCAACGCGGACAGGAAGTAACGGTGCTCGGAACACCCATCCAAATGCCCAAAGGCAAGGTGTTCGGCCGTCTGTTCAACGTTATCGGCGACCCTATCGACGGCCTGGAACCCATGCCCAAAGACGGAGAAAACGGAAGCCCCATTCACAAGCCCGCTCCCAAATTCGACGAGCTTTCCACCAGTACCGAACCGCTCTACACGGGAATCAAGGTTATCGACCTGATCGAACCTTATGCCAAGGGTGGTAAAATCGGTTTGTTCGGTGGTGCCGGTGTGGGTAAAACCGTATTGATTCAGGAATTGATCAACAACATCGCCAAGGGTCACGGCGGTTTGTCGGTATTTGCCGGTGTGGGTGAACGTACCCGTGAAGGTAACGACCTGTTGCGCGAAATGTTGGAAGCCGGCATTATCCGCTACGGCGAGGAATTTCTCCACAGCATGGAAGAAGGCGGTTGGGACCTGTCGAAAGTGGATTTCAAAGAATTGGAACAATCCAAAGCCACCTTCGTGTTCGGTCAGATGAACGAACCTCCGGGAGCACGTCTGCGTGTGGCCCTTTCGGGATTGACCGTGGCCGAATATTTCCGCGACGGAGCCGGAACGGGTCAGGGTAAGGACGTGCTGTTCTTTATCGACAATATCTTCCGGTTTACGCAAGCCGGTTCCGAGGTATCGGCCCTGTTGGGACGTATGCCTTCGGCCGTGGGTTATCAGCCTACGCTGGCCACGGAAATGGGTCAATTGCAAGAACGGATTACTTCCGTGAAAAACGGTTCCATTACCTCGGTACAGGCCGTGTACGTGCCCGCCGACGACTTGACCGACCCGGCGCCCGCCACCACCTTTGCCCACCTGGACGCCACCACGGTACTTTCGCGTAAAATCGCCGAATTGGGTATCTACCCGGCCGTGGATCCGCTGGATTCCACCTCGCGTATCCTGACGCCCGAAATCGTGGGTAAAGAGCATTACGAAACCGCCCAACGCGTGAAGGAAATTCTCCAACGCTACAAGGAATTGCAAGACATCATCGCCATCCTGGGTATGGAAGAATTGAGCGAGGAAGACAAATTGGTGGTACACCGCGCCCGCCGTGTTCAACGTTTCCTCTCCCAACCCTTCCACGTGGCCGAACAATTTACCGGTATTCCGGGTGTGTTGGTGGACATCAAGGACACCATCAAAGGCTTCAATATGATCATGGATGGTGAATTGGACCACCTGCCCGAAGCGGCCTTCAACCTCAAAGGTACCATCGAAGACGCCATCGAAGCCGGTGAAAAAATGTTGGCCGAAGCCCAAGCTTAATACGCACGACTATGAAAGTGGAAATCGTTTCGCCCCAACAAAAACTTCTGGACACCGAGGCCGACATGGTGGCCGTGCCCGGAATCAACGGCGAATTTGCCATGCTGGACAATCACGCACCCATTATCGCCCTTTTGGAAAAAGGTACGGTGCGTGTCCAAGGCAAAAACCTCCATGTGGACGAAGACAACGAATCGTTCTTCCAACACGAAAAAACCAAGGACAAAGAACAACTCAAATTGCCCATCAAAAGCGGTACGGTGGAAATGAACAACAACCGCGTGATTATTTTGGTGGAATTATAGGAGTAAAATTTTACACATGAAAAGGGGATTCCTTACGCGGGAATCCCTTTTTTGGTTTTAAGCCTTTCGGAAAACCATAGTCTTCCTTATAAAAAAGGATTGATTGCCGGCAAAATAAAAGGTCTTGGTCCAATGGCATGATTGCCCGTAGGATAATTTAGGGGATTAATCGATTTGCCTTATCTTTGAATAGGCGACAAAAATATGGATGAGGCGCATCAAATATGGTTAAAGCCCGTTAAGTATGTCAAAGGTGTGGGACCGGCGAGAGCCGCCCTTTTGGAAAAGGAATTGGGTATCCGCACGGTGGGTGATTTGTTTTATCTGTTTCCCAACCGTTATGTGGACAGGTCCAAAGTTTACCGGATCGGCGAATTGCCGGGTGTGTCGGCGGACGTACAGGTCAAAGGTACCATTACGGATTACCGGGAAGAAGGCGTGGGACGCAAAAAGCGCCTCGTGGCCACCCTGGACGACGGTACGGGGGAATTGGAAATGGTGTGGTTTCGTCATTACAATTGGGTAAAAACCACTTGGCCCATAGGTTCGCAGGTGGTGGCCTACGGACGTTTGAACTGGTTCGGACGCACGCCCAATATGCCTCATCCGGAATTGGATTCGGTGGAAAATATTCTGCAAAAAGGCTTGACCGGCTTGATGCCCGTTTATCCTTCCACCGAAAAATTGGTCAAAAACAATGTGACTAACCGGGTGATGCAAAAGATTATTTACGAAGCCTTCCGTACGGAAAACCTTCGTTTTGCCGAAACCCTGCCTTCCTCCATAGTGCGTGAACACCAATTGGTGTCGAAGGACGAGGCCATGCGTGCCATTCATTTTCCCAAAAACCTTACGGAACTTTCGCGTGCACAATTCCGTCTCAAATTCGAGGAATTGTTCTTTTTGCAATTGCAATTGTTGTACAAAAACCGCCTCCGCAAGAAGAAAATCAAAGGGTATGTGTTTGAGAAAATAGGGGATTATTTCAACAGGTTTTACCGCGAGATTCTCCCTTTCGACCTGACGGAAGCGCAGAAAAGGGTGGTGCGCGAAATCCGTGCCGACCTGAAATCCGGCACCCAAATGAACCGCCTCTTGCAAGGGGATGTGGGAAGTGGCAAGACGGTGGTGGCCATGATGAGCATGTTGATGGCTTTGGACAACGGTTATCAGGCCGCACTCATGGCGCCCACGGAAATTTTAGCCAAGCAACATTTTCAAACCATACGCCGTTGGTCGGAACCGTTGGGTATCCGGACGGACATTTTGACCGGGTCGAGCAAAACCGCTGACCGTCGCCGGATCCACGAAGCATTGCTTAGCGGCGAATTGCAAATCCTGGTAGGCACCCATGCCTTGTTGGAAGACAAGGTGCAATTCCGGCGCCTGGGTTTGGCCGTCATCGACGAGCAACACCGTTTCGGGGTGGCACAGCGCGCCCGCATGTGGAAAAAAAGCGATATTCCGCCCCATATGCTGATTATGACCGCTACGCCCATTCCCCGTACGCTGGCCATGACCCATTACGGCGACCTGGATGTGTCCGTTATCGACGAATTGCCGCCCGGCCGCAAGCCCGTCAAGACCTATCACCTCTATGCCCGCGACCGCTACAAGGCCTATCATTTCATACGCAAGGAAGTGCAAGCCGGCCGGCAGGCGTATATTGTCTTCCCTTTGATCGAAGAAAGCAAGGTCCTGGATTACGAGAGCCTTATGGAGGGTTACGAGCGCATTCAGGAATATTTTCGCAGCGACGGCTTCCGGATAGGCATGGTTCATGGCGCCATGAAACCCGCCGAAAAGGACAGTGTGATGAAGGATTTCAAGGAAGGAAGGATCCATATCCTGGTATCCACCACCGTGATAGAGGTGGGAGTGGACGTGCCCAATGCTTCGATTATGGTGATCGAGAGTGCCGAGCGTTTCGGACTGAGCCAATTGCATCAATTGCGCGGAAGGGTGGGTCGCGGTGCCGACGAAGCCTATTGCCTCCTCATCACCGACGGTAAGCTCTCGGAAGACGCCCGCACGCGCATGCGCACCATGGTGGAAACCACCGACGGCTTTCGCATCGCCGAAGCCGACCTGAAACTCCGCGGACCGGGAAATGTGATGGGAACCCAACAAAGCGGCTTATTGCGCCTGAAAATCGCCGATATTGTCAAGGATGGATTCGTGTTGCAACGTGCACGCATGGCGGCCGCCCGACTTCTGGAAGAAGATCCCGGATTGCAAAAGCCCGAAAATGCCCTTACCGGACAGATTCTGCGGGAAAATATTCGCAAAATCGGTTTTTGGAATTATATCGGTTGAGTGTGCGAAATCAGGACATGAATTTTTTCAGGACGTCTTGAAATGCGTCGTGGATACGGCCGTTGGTGGCCAGGATTTCGCCTCCGTAGAGCCAATCGGCATTTTCGGAAAAGCCGGAAACTTTGCCGCCCGCCTGTCGGACGATAAAGGCGCCCGCCGCCACATCCCAAGGGTTGAGGCCGTATTCGTAGAAACCGTCCATTCGGCCGCAGGCCACATAAACCAAATCCGCCGCCGCCGAACCCAAGCGCCGGATACCCGAGGTGTGGAACATCAAGTATTCGAAACTTTGCATATAGGCACGCAGGTGGTCATAGTTTTTATACGGGAATCCCGTGGCAATCAGCGCATTTTCCAAATCGGTTTCCCGCGAAACGGAAATGGACCGGCCGTTGAGGTAGGCGCCGCCGGCATCGGCATGAAAGAGTTCGTCCAAGCCGGGTTCGTAGACCATACCGAGGACGGTTTCGCCCTTGTGTTGCAAGGCCACGCTGACGCTCACCGGATACAGGCCGTGAATAAAATTGGTGGTGCCGTCGATGGGGTCGATGATCCAAATGTGGTCGGCCTTGGTTTGTTCGGCGGTTTTTTCTTCGGTCAGGAAACCGCTTCCGGGAAGGAGGCGCGACAGTTCGTCCACCAAAAATTTTTCGACCTTTTTGTCGATTTCCGTTACAAAATCGTGTATGCCTTTATGTTCTATTTGTCCGGAAGAGAGCTTGCCGTGGTGTTGGCGCACCATGGTGCCTGCCTCTCGAATGATGTCCAATGCACGGGGAATGATATTCATGAGGTCGATATTTTAAAACAAAGGTAAGGTGTTTGTTTGTGGAAAGCGAATTTTTGGTATAACCTTTTTGACTTTACGAAATTTTCGTTATTTCTCATGATTTTTCGGCCTTCCGCAGGCCGTTTTCGATGATTTGGTCGAAAACTTGCGAGAGGCTTTTTCCGGCGGCGCGGATTTGTTGGGGCAGGATGCTGGCTTCGGTGAGGCCCGGTACCATGTTGATTTCCAGAAAATAAGGAATGCCGTCCTGCAAGATGTATTCGGCGCGGCTCACACCGTCCAGATCCAGTACTTCATAGACGCGGGCGGCCGTGTCGCGCAGCAATTTTTCTTCGGCGGACATGAGGCGGGCGGGCGTAATTTCTTGGGATTTACCCAGGTATTTGGCCTCGTAATCGAAAAATTCGCCTTCGGGAATGATTTCGGTGATGGGAAACACTTGGATACCGCCGTTGAGTTTGATCACGCCGATGGAAAATTCGCGTCCCTCGATGAATTTTTCGATGAGGATTTCGTCGTCTTCGCGAAAGGCGATGCGGATGGCTTCGTCCAATTCGCCGGGACGGTTGACCTTGCTGATGCCGTAACTGGATCCGGCGCGGTTGGGCTTAACGATGAGCGGATAGCCGATTTCGCGGGCGATGCGTTGGCGGTCGATATGATCGGTATGGCGGTAGAACAGGGAAGGCGCTACGGGCACATCGTAGGCCTTTACGGCGGCCAGGGTGTACATTTTGTTGAACGTAAGCGCCATTTTGTCGAAGGCGGCGGAGCTGTGCGGCAAACCGAGCATTTCCCAGTAGGCGGGCAGGGCGCCGTCTTCGCCGGGATGACCGTGAATGGCATTAAACACAAAATCGAAAGTCAATTTGCCGTCGGGCAGCATGACGCTAAAATCGTTTTTGTCCACTGGAAAGCGCTGTCCGTCCCTTTCCAAATACCAACCGTCCCGGGCAATGATTACCGGATAAACCTCGTATTTATCGTGGGGTAAATGTTTTAAAACCGTTTGTCCGCTTTTCAGCGAAATTTCATGTTCGGAGGAATAACCGCCCATGGCCACGGCGATTTTTTTACGCCGGTTTCGGGACTTCGGATTTGGGATTTGGGATTTGGGATTTGGGGTCATGAATTGTTTTCGATTGTTGAACAAAAGTAGGAAAAATGAAGGAATAAGGATAGAAGGAGGATAGTATCATTTGATAGTATCAAAGGTAATGTTTTTT
>JAADEB010000063.1 GCA_013153655.1 Chlorobiota bacterium | reverse complement strand
TCTTTGGCCGGGTCGAATTCCTCGCCGAAATAATTGAGGAGGAATTTACGCCGCGAAATGGATGTTTCGGCATAGGCCACCACTTCGTTGAGCAACGACAGACCGATTTCGCGTTCGAGGCGCGATTTTTCCGAAAAAAGGAATTTTTCCAGTTTTTCGATGTCCTTGTAGGAATAGAAAGCCAGGCAATGGGCATATTCGCCGTCGCGTCCCGCACGTCCGGTTTCCTGATAGTAGCTTTCGAGGCTTTTGGGGATATCGTAATGGATTACGTAGCGCACATCGGGTTTGTCGATTCCCATTCCAAAGGCGATGGTGGCCACCACCACTTCGGCATCTTCTTGCAGGAACATATCCTGGTGCAGGGCGCGTGTTTTGGCATTGAGACCGGCATGATAGGGAATGGCGCGAACACCGTTGATTTGGAGCATTTGAGCCAAATCTTCCACCTGTTTTCGGCTTAAAGCATAGATGATACCCGATTGGCCGGGACGTTGTTTGACAAAACGGATGATGTCCTTGTCGATATTTTTGGTTTTGGGCACCACTTCGTAGAAAAGGTTGGGCCGGTTGAACGAATCCTTGAATACGTTGGCATCCTGGATTTCGAGGTTTTTGAGGATATCGTCCTGCGTTTTGGGCGTGGCCGTAGCCGTCAGGGCGATAATGGGCAATCCGGGTTGGATGCGGTCCACACTGCTGCGAATGTTCCGGTATTCGGGCCGGAAATCGTGACCCCATTCGGAAATACAGTGTGCTTCGTCCACCGCCACGAATGAAATGGGAATTTGTTTAAGAAATTCGATGTTTTCTTCTTTATTGAGCGATTCGGGGGCCAGATAGAGCAATTTGGTTTTGCCGGCGGCCACGTCTTCCTTTACCTTACGCAGCTCGGTTTTGGTGAGCATGGAATTCATCACGTGGGCAATTCCCGATTCTTCGGAAATCCCGCGAACGGAATCCACTTGGTTTTTCATAAGTGCAATCAGGGGCGATATGACGATGGCCATACCGTCGAGCATAAGGGCGGGCAGTTGGTAGGTAAGGGATTTACCGCCACCGGTGGGCATGATAGCCAGGGTGTGTTTACCCGCCAGGACGCTTTTGATCACATCCTTCTGCAAGCCGCGAAAAGTATCGAACCCGAAATATTTTTTCAGGGCGGCATGTAATTGTTCATCGGTTACGGGCGATGATAAATGTGTCATTGCCATAAGCTTGGAATAATTCTTTTATAAAGTTACAAAAAAATCGGAAAGAAAAAAGTATGCCAAAATAATTTTTCCTAAAAAACGGAAATTATTCTTTCCATACGCCGAAGCCGTTGAATTTTTCCACGCGTTTACGAACCAACTGGTCCGGCGGCAAGTCTTTTAATTCATTATAGGCTCCTTCCACGGCGTCTTTCCAATAGGCGAAGGCTTGTTCCCAATCGCGATGGGCACCGCCTACGGGTTCCTTGATGATGCCGTCGATTAGGCCGAGTTTTTTCATGTCTTTGGAAGTGAGTTTCAGGGCTTCGGCCGCCTTTTCCTTGTGTTCCCAGCTTCGCCAAAGAATGCTGGAACAGGATTCGGGCGAAATCACCGAGTACCAAGTGTTTTCCATCATCAGTACCTTGTCGCCCACACCGATTCCCAATGCGCCTCCGGAAGCACCTTCACCTATGATGGTAACAATAATGGGGGTTTTCAGGCGCGACATTTCCATAATATTGCGGGCAATGGCCTCCCCTTGACCGCGTTCTTCGGCTTCGATGCCGGGAAAGGCACCCGGAGTGTCGATAAGGGTTACCACGGGAATACGAAAACGTTCGGCCAGTTTCATCAGGCGTAAGGCTTTTCGATAACCTTCGGGGTTAGGCATACCGAAACGGCGGTATTGGCGTTCCTTGGTGTTGCGACCCTTTTGCATACCGATAAACATGTAGGTTTGGTCGCCGATTTTACCCAAACCGCCTACCATGGCCTTGTCGTCGCCGAATTGGCGGTCGCCGTGAAGCTCGAAAAAGGTATCGCCGGCAAGGGCTTTTATATAATCTAATGTATAAGGTCGATTGGGATGACGCGACACCTGCACCCGCTGCCATGGGGTGAGGTTTTTATAAATATCTTTCAGCTTTTTCTCGATTTCTTTCCGGATTTTCTCACAGGCGGAAGTTACGTCCACCCCTGTTTTTTCGGCCACTTCCAGACATTGCTTGTAACTCTTATCGAGTTCCTCCACGGGCCGTTCGAATTCCAAATATTCCATATCATTGAAATTTGAAGCTAAATTATTAAAAATAATGTATATGACCCAGCCTGCACCTTGATTTTTTTGAAATTTATTTGTAAAGATGTCGTTATCAAAGGTTTATCAAGGAAAGGCGGCCATTATTTTTTCGGCCATAAAAAGCGGATGATGGCTTCTTTAAACGTTTTTTTGCGGGACTGCTGTTAATTTTTCATGGCTTTATCCACCTTGGCCAGGATTTCCTGTTCTTTTTCAACGGCTTGGCGGAGCAACGCCTGCGCTTTGGTCAAAATGTCGCTTGCTTTTTGGCGGTCTTTCAGGTCTTTGGCATTGATCATGACGTTGTAATAAGCTCCTTGAACGCCGGTTCGCAAGGCCATGGCACCCACGGCCGCATCCGAAACCGATGCCGGCAGTCCGTGCACGGCCATGGCTTCGGGTACTTCCATGGCGGCAACGGCTGTTTCCATGACTTTCAGCGGGATTTGCGTAGCATACAAAGTGGCTTCTTCGATAGCTTGCGCACGTTGTTCTTTTTCTTCGGGGGTTTTCTTAGGCATACGGAAGGCGGCCAGAATACGGTTGAAAGCCCGGGTATCTTCATCCACCAATTCCATAAGGCGTTGCTTATAATGCTCGCCTTTGACGGCCCAACCGGAGAAGAATTCCCAACGTTCATCCCAACCCCGTTTGTGGGACGACAAATTGGCCACCATGGTTCCCAAGGCTGCGCCCAAGGCCGCTATGTATGCCGAAACCGATCCGCCGCCCGGTGCGGGACTCTCGTAAGCAGTGGCATCGGCAAAATCCGTCAACGTCATGTCCACCAATTTGGCGGGTTCGTCTTCTTGGAGACGGTATTCGATGATTTTTTCCCGCGGATCAAAGGGTTTTAGGTCGTCGAGCCCCAAGGATTTTACGGCGATTTTGATTTTTTCTTTCTCGGAAATACCTAATGAACGTTGCTGTTTTCTAAGAAAATAATCCGCCGCATCCATGATAACCTTTTTGGGAACCAGCCCGATGATTTCGGAACCGGTAACCCGGACACCCCGTTTGTCGGCGGCCTTCACCGTTTCGTCGAATACCAGATGAACGGGTGCTTTGCTTATGTCCGTAATATTGTAGGAAACCTGAGCAATACCATATTCTTCAATATACCAGCCGATGCCTTTCACGCCCTTGAATTTACCGGGAATGCGAACGGGGTTTCCGTCTGTGTCACGAACGATTTCGCCCGTAAGGGGATGTCCTTTTCGTTTTACGCGACCGGCTTCGCGAATGTCGAAAGCGATAGCATTGGCGCGGCGTGTGGAAGTGGTATTCAGATTGATGTTATAGGCCACCAGAAAATCGCGCGCACCGATGGCAATGGCCCCGGATCCGGCTATTTCTTCATTCCATTCCGAAGGACCGTAATCGGGTTTCCATTGCGGGTCCGAAAGTTTTTGTTTCAGGCCTTCGTATTCGCCGGCTCTCACATTGGCCAGGTTCCTGCGCTTGGGTTCGGAGGCGGCTTCTTCGTACAGATACACGGGAATTCCCAATTCCTCGCCTACCCTTTTCCCGAGCCGCCTGGCATATTCGGCCGTTTCTTCCATGGAAATACCCGACACCGGAACCAACGGACATACATCCGTGGCGCCAAAACGGGGATGTTCGCCGCTATGTTGTCGCATATCGATTAATTCCTTGGCTTTGCGAATCAGACGAAAGGCCGCTTCCACCACCTTTTCCGGTTCACCCACAAAAGTAATCACCGTCCGGTTGGTGGCCTTACCGGGATCCACATCCAAAAGTTTTACGCCTTCCACGGTTTCCACCTGACGGGCAATCTCATTGATTTTATCCATATCGCGTCCTTCGCTGATATTGGGTACGCATTCGATAAGGCGTTTCATAGGCTCGCTTATTTTCCGGTGAAAATAATCAATTTCAAATAAATGTCGGATGGCTTTTGATATCAATTCCAAAATAAAAATAGCCTCCTTTATTCTCGGTGATTTCTTACATTTTATATCTTATTATATCTTAGAAATTTGATTTATTATTTGATGGTATTTAAAATGGTTAAGCAATTTTTCGAATTGAAAAATTTTTCAACACCAATTTGTTAATAAATATTTCCCCGGTTGCCTCTGTTAAGTCAATCTAAAAATTATTTTTGTGCAACCTTTAAACCCCATCATCCTATGTTACGAAAATTATTTTTGTTGTTGATCATGCTCGGAAGCTTCCAGGCATGGTCCCAGGTGACCACGTCCGCCATCCAAGGGACGGTCAAAAACACCAACGGCGAACCCCTGGCCGGCGCCGAAATCAAAGTGACCCATGAGCCCACCGGAACCGTCACCGGTGTGGTAAGTCAATTCAACGGATCGTTCAACATCCCCAACCTGCGGGTAGGCGGTCCGTATACGGTGGAAATCAAATATCTGGGTTACAAGCCCGTGAAACTCAAAGACATCTATTTGCAATTGGGTAAAACCTATCGCATCGATGTCAAAATGGAAGAAAGCTCCGAATCGCTCGACCAAGTGGTGATCGATGCCAAAAAGGACAACACCTTCGACAGCGAGCGTACCGGCGCCCAAACCAACATCGACAACCGCACCATTCGTGCGCTGCCGTCCATTTCCCGCTCCGCAGCCGATTACTATCGCTTGGAACCCTCGGCCAGCAACGGTTCCTTCGCCGGCCGCAACGACCAGTTCAACAACTTTTCACTCGACGGCTCCATCTTCAACAACCCCTTCGGCCTGGATGCCGCCACCCCCGGCGGTCAGTCCAACGCCCAACCCGTTTCCCTCGACGCCATCGATCAAATCCAAGTGGCCGTAGCCCCCTACGACGTAACCCTCTCCGGATTTACGGGTGCATCGGTCAATGCCGTTACCAAAAGCGGAACCAACCAATTCCACGGAACCATTTTCGGCTTCTTCCGTAACCAGAACATGACCGGTAAGGTAAACCTGGAAGGTACCAAACTGCGCCCCGAACTCAAACAAAACCAATACGGATTCAGCTACGGAGGTCCCATTATCAAAAACAAACTCTTCTTCTTTACCAACTACGAAGTGGACAACCGTAGCGATTTGGGTTCCGTGTATATTGCCGCCCGTCCCGGCGTCTCCGGCGGCAACGTGTCGCGTGTGCAAGCCGCCGACCTGGACGAAGTAGCCGCCCTGCTCAAATCCATCGGCTACGACCCCGGACCCTACCAAGGCTACACCCATTACACCTATTCCGACAAAGCCTTGCTCAAACTCGACTGGAACGCCTTCAAAGGCACCCGTGTAACCTTTACCTACAACAACCTCCATGCCTGGAAGGACAACAACGCCCACCCGGAAGCCATCAAACACCGCGGACCGGATAAAACCGTTCTCCAATTTTATAAATCCGGTTATCGTATTCACAACAATATCGATTCCTACCTCCTGGAAGTGAATTCCAACTTCAATCAAGGTAAAATCTCCAACAAATTCCAAGTGGGTTACACCCATTTCGACGATTACCGCACGCCTTTCTCCGAACCGGCTCCGGTGATCAACATCGTCAAGGACGGCCAAATGTATATCGTGGCCGGTCACGAACCCTTCTCCATCCACAACAAATTGGATCAAAAGGTGTATCAATTCACCGACAACGTGAACTACTACATGGGTGACCATACCATCACCGGCGGTATTTCCTTCGAAAAATTCAAATTCTGGAACCAATTTAACCTCTTCGGCTATGGTTTCGATATCTTCCAGGAATTCACCATGGACCAATTCCGCGATTCCATTGCCTCGGGATATTGGACCGAACGTTTCAACTACGCCCGCTACGCCGACTCCGTTGGCAATTGGAACATCACCAAACTGGATGTGGGACAATTGGGTGTGTACCTGCAAGATAAATGGGAAATCAATGACCGTTTCAAGCTTACCGTAGGCTTGCGTGTGGACAAACCCTTGTTTTTCAACACCAAAAAATACATCGAAGAAAAAATCGAACAAGCCGGAAACGATTATATTGCCGAGCAAGTTACCTGGTACGACGAAAACGGAAATCCCGTCAAATTGTCCGCCCGCGATCTGCCTACCAACGTGATGCTGTTCTCGCCCCGTGTAGGTTTCAACTGGGATGTACACGGCGATCAAACCCTTCAAGTGCGCGGAGGTTCCGGCATCTTCACCGGCCGCTTGCCTTTCGTATGGATCGGCAACCATGTGGCCAATGTGGGACGCTGGTATTTCACGCCCATTGCCAAGGATTTCAAATTCCCGCAAGTGTGGCGTACGAACGTGGGTGTGGACAAAAAATTCGAAAACGGCTACATCGTATCGGCCGATATCGCCTTCACCAAGGATATCAACGGTATGATGGTGCGTAACTACGGCCTCAAACCGCCTTCCGGAACCCTCAACAGCCAAGTGGACAAACGCGCCGTTTACACCGCCAACGACCACGCCCTTATGCCCGACTACGGTATTCCCGCCGATGCATATGTGTTTACCAACACCAAGCTCGGCCATGCCTTCAACTTCACCGCCAAGGTGGAAAAAGCTTTCGAAAACAACCTGCGTGCCAGCCTGGCATACAGCTTCCTGGATTCCTACGATGTCAACTCCATCGAAGCCGAAATCACCGGCGACGCGTGGATGCGCAATCCCGCCTTGGGTAATGTGAACAAGGACCGGCTTTCGCATTCCCTCTACGGCGACCGCCACCGCTTTGTGGGATACGCACTCAAATACTGGAACTACGGTCAAGACAATAAATGGACCACCACCTTGGCCGCCTACTACGAAGTGGCCCGCGGCGGACGTTTCTCCTACACCTACGCCGGCGATATCAACGGCGACGGTTCGCCCCTCAACGACCTCATTTACATTCCCACCGAGGATGAA
>JAADEB010000125.1 GCA_013153655.1 Chlorobiota bacterium | reverse complement strand
CGTTGATCATGCCCGAAATGGCGTAATAAACATCCGAAAGCGAGCTGGCAATGAGGTGTCCCGTGTGGGCGCTTACGTTACCGGCTTCGTGATCGGCATGGATGATGAAATACATGCGCGACACATCGTCATAAGGTTTTTCCTTGCCCATCATGTAGGCAAAGTTGGCACCGAAATCCAAAGTGGGATCCGGATAGCGGTGGGCACCTTCGGGATTGTAAAGTTTGCGGTAGATATAAGCACCGATGAGCGGGATTTTGGCCAGCAGGTTGGTGGCGTCCTCATAAGTGGGATCCCAATAATCCATTTTGCTTATACCCTGACGGTAGCGAACGTTAAACTGCGATTCGCGTTCCAGGCTCATAATAGCCGCCGAAAGAATGGCCATAGGATGGCTTTCGCTGGGGAACGAATCGATAACGTCCCAAACATATTTGGGAATAATCCGGCGGTTGTTCATATCCACAATCAAATCTTCCACTTGCTCCTTGGTGGGAATGTCGCCCGTGAGCAACAGGTAGTAAAGACCCTCCACATAGGGCATTTCGGCACCCTCGGGTTTGGGAAGCAATTCGAAAACTTCGGGCAAGGTATATCCGCGATAACGGATACCTTCGTACGGATCCAAATAGGATATGTCCGAAATCAAACATTTAATACCTCGCATACCGCCCACGATTTGGCCGGCACGCACTTGATCCACCACCACGTCGCCGTATTCTTTGGCCAAACGGCGGGTACGCGGACGGTGAGCTTCGATTTTGTTGTACAAAGTTTCTTTAAGCTTATTCATAACCGTTCTAATTTTTAACATCTGAAAATTAGACGGCAGGCGGCTTATCATTTATATCAAAAGTCAGTTTTAGCATATCCCGTCAAATTACTTCCTTGTAAAATGACCGTAGGATTTTAGGAGGTATTATTTTATGATTTCTTTTATATTAGCCGTGAAACTATTATTACATATTCCAAAGCTTTTGACTGCCGGCTATTTAAACATTGAAAATTATTTTGAAAATAATATTCGTAATAGTTTACAATTTTGAAAACATTTAATTCCCGGTAGTTGGATTAGGTCTTGTACGGATATGTTTTTGGCATAAATATTGATTACCTAAGATTGAATTTTTTTATGTAATTTTACATGAACAAACCTTAAAAACCAATAACTATGGGATTATTTTCATTCATCAAAGAAGCCGGTGAAAAACTCTTCGGTCACGAAGAAGAAAAAAAACTGGAAACCAAAAGCATCGAAGAACTGAACTTCGAAAAAGCCACGCGTCTGAAAGACCGTATTTTGGCCATGGGACTGCCCGTGGATAAATTGAACATCATCATTGTGGATGATAAAGCCATTGTGTACGGGGAGGTACCCAATCAGGAAACCCGTGAAAAAATTATTCTGGTAGTGGGCAACACCGAAGGTATCGGTGAAGTGGACGATCGCCTCGATGTGATGGAGGAGGAGGCCAAAGAAGCCGAACCTCAATTTTACACTGTTCAAAAAGGTGACTACCTTAGTAAAATTGCCAAGGAAGTGTACGGCGACGCCAATAAGTATATGATCATTTTCGAAGCTAACAAGCCGATGTTATCGGATCCGGATAAAATTTATCCCGGACAAGTGCTTCGTATCCCCCCTCTGGAAGAATAATGAAGTAAGTTTAAGCAAAACAAAATTGTTGACCGCTTTCCTTTCGGGGAAGGCGGTTTTTTATATATATTGAGTTGGGGTTCTCGTTAATATGGCCGGTAGTACTTTAAAAAACGGATTGCCCTTTCGGAACCACCTTTATGTCCGGGATTAATAACTCCGTAACATCTCTTTATTGATATTTATGCATCTTTGTTAGTTAGGTGGTCCTCATGTTTCATAAAGGCGCTCCTACATAAGACGACGTTAGGGTGGATTGAGAAATTGGGATGTAGAGATAGTTTTTCGGAAGATGTTTCCATTTCCGTTAAAACAAAAACCGCCTCCCGGACGGGAGACGGCTTTCGGGTTAAAAGGCTTCGAGGGACTATTTGTCAAGTCCGTGGGCATAGATAATCATGTCGATGAGCTTGGAGGCATAGCCGTATTCGTTGTCGTACCAGCTGATGATTTTGAAGAAAGTGTCGTTGAGGGCGATGCCGGCTTTGACGTCCACGCTCGATGTATGTGTTTCGGACACAAAGTCTTGGGAAACCACTTCGTCGTCCACCACTTGGAGCACGCCTTTCATTTCGCCTTCGGCATATTCGCGCATGGCGGCGATGATTTCGTCATAGGTAGTGGGTTTGGCCAATTTAACGGTCAGGTCCACAACGGACACATCGGCCGTGGGCACGCGGAACGACATACCGGTAAGCTTGCCGTTGAGCTCGGGAATCACCTTGCCGACAGCCACGGCGGCGCCGGTGGTGGTGGGAATGATGTTGAGAATGGCCGAACGTCCGCGACGGCGTTTTTTGGAAGGTGCGTCGATGGGTTTTTGGGTGGAAGTGGCGGCATGGATGGTGGTCATGAGGCCTTCCACGATACCGAATTTGTCATGCAAAACTTTGGAAATGGGTGCCAGGCAGTTGGTGGTACACGAAGCGTTGGAAAACACTTTCAGGTCCGGCGTGAGTTCCTTGTGATTGACGCCATAGACAAACATGGGGGCATCCTTGGAAGGAGCGGAAATAATCACCCGTTTGGCACCGGCTTTCAGGTGTTTGGCGGCTTTGTCGCGGTCGGTAAAGAAACCGGTGGATTCGATGACGAAATCCACATCCAATGCGCCCCAGTCGATGTTTTCGGGATCGCGTTCGGCGGTAACACGAATGGGATTTCCGTTGACAATCAATTGGTTGTCCTTGACGTCCACGCTGCCTTGGAAGCGGCCGTGAACGGAATCGTATTTGAGCAGGTATGCCAAGTAGTCGGCGTCCAATAGGTCGTTGATGGCTACCACTTGTACTTCGGGCCGGGTTTGGGCATAACGGAATGCCAAACGTCCGATGCGTCCGAATCCGTTAATTCCGATTTTTACTGGTTTCATTGTATTTAATTTTTTATGTAGTTAATATAGGAATTATTCTGATAAGTTCCTGGCTTACACCTTTTTGGTCGGTGATGGCCTGTTCGAGGGGATAGACGATTACATGGTTGGATTTGAAGCCGGTGACCATATTATACTGACCGTCCAGGAGGGCTTCCACGGCCTTGATACCTAAGCGGCTGGCCAACACGCGGTCGAACACCGAAGGACAACCGCCGCGTTGGATATGACCGATGATGACCACGCGTACTTCGTATTCTTTGAGATTCTCTTCCACATAACGGGCGATTTCGAAGACGTTTTTACCGGATTTTTCACCTTCGGCCACCACCACCATGCTACTGGTTTTGCCGCTTCGTTTGCTACGGCGCAAGGAATTGACGAGCGAATCGATGCCGCGGTCTTTTTCCGGGATAAGAATATCCTCGGCACCGCCGGCCAAGCCTGCATAGGTGGCCAGGAATCCGGCATCGCGTCCCATAACTTCGATAAAGAAGAGGCGGTTATGGGAACTGGCCGTATCGCGAATTTTGTCGATGGCGTCCATGGCCGTGTTGGCGGCCGTATCGAAACCGATGGTGTAGTCGGTACCGCTGATGTCGTTGTCGATGGTGGCGGGAATGCCGATTACGGGGAAGTCGAATTCTTCGGCAAAAACCTTCATGCCGCGAAACGATCCGTCACCGCCGATAACCACCAAGGCGTCGATATTATTTTTGACCAAATTTTCATAGGCTTTTTTGCGGCCTTCCACGGTGCGGAATTCTTCGGAACGGGCGGTTTTGAGAATGGTCCCGCCGCGGTTGATGATATTGCTCACCATACGGGCGGAGTAACGTTCCATATCGCCTTCGATCAGGCCTTCGTAGCCGCGATAGATGCCGAATACGTCTTTGTTATAGTAAACGCCGGATCGAACCACCGCACGTATGGCGGCGTTCATGCCGGGGGCGTCGCCTCCGGAAGTCATCACGGCTATGTTTTGGATTCTTTTTTTCATGCTTTCGTTTTATCTTCGGTTAGGGTCAATAAGCGAACAAAGTTAATTAAAATTCATAACGTTTGAAGGCTTCCATGGCTTCGTATTCGGCCAAACCCAAATCGTTGAACTGGCGGGCCAAATCTTTGTTGCGTTCTTCGGCGCGCACCCAAAACTCGCGCATATCGTCGCCTTTGTACATAACCAGGTCTTTTTGGGATTGGTGGTAGAAAATGGCGTGTCGTTTTTTGAGCACTTGGTCGGGACTCATGGGTACGGCCATATCGATTTCGTGGATTTCGTATTCGTCCCAAGCGCCGCGGTAGAGCCAAACGCGCAGGTCGGCGGACCAGGGATCGTTACGGACTTCTTGAAGGGCTTGGGTGAGGATTTCGAAGCTCAATTGATGGGTTCCGTGCGGGTCGGCCAGGTCGCCGGCGGCAAATATTTGATGAGGACGAACCAGACGAATCAGATCGGTGGTGATGAGGATATCGCGTTCCGAAATTTTGCGTTTATGCACTTCGGGCGCATCGTAGAAGGGCAGGTCCATAAAATGGATATGCTTGGTGTCCACACCCAGGTAGCGCAGGGCCGACACGGCTTCGGCGCGGCGGATGCTGGCTTTGAGTTTTTTCAAAGCGGCGGAATCGGCCGGGCGGTTTTTTTGTTGCAATTCGGCCAGGAGTTGCATCACTTCGTCATTGGTGAAACCCATGAATCCGTTTACTTCCAGGTATTTGAGCGCTTCTTCGTCCGAAACAGCGCTGTAACCGGCCACTTGATAGGCCACATGCACCTCGTGGCCTTGTTCCACCAGGCGGTCGAGGGTGCCACCCATGGAAATCACGTCGTCGTCGGGATGGGGGCTGAACACCAACACGCGTTTGGGGTAGGGGAAGGCGCGTTCGGGGCGGTAGGTGTCGTCGGCATGGGGTTTTCCGCCGGGCCAGCCGGTGATGGTATGCTGTATTTTGTTGAAAATTTCGATATTCAGGTCATAGGCCGAACCCTTGCGGGCAATGAGGTCGGAGAGTGCATTTTGGTTGTATTGGTTATCGGTAAGTTTGAGGATGGGCAGGCCTGTTTTTTTGCTGAGCCAGACCACGGCTTTTTTGCTCATTTGGTCGTCCCAGTCCACGTCGCGTACGATCCAAGGCGTGTCGATGCGGGTGAGTTTGGAGGCGGCTTCGGTGTCGAGCACGAAGGTGGTGTTGGGATGTTGTTGCAAATAAGTGGCCGGCACGTCGGAGGTCATTTCGCCTTCCACGGTCCGGCGGATGATGGCGGATTTTTTCTTGGACCATGCCAGCAGGACGATGCGTTTGGCTTCCATGATGGTGGAAATTCCCATGGTGATGGCCTTGCGCGGCACATTGTTGAGGCCGTGGAACGAAGGCGCCGCATCCACGCGCGTGATGTGCGAAAGCGTAATCAGGCGCGTACGCGAGTTGATGTGCGAGCCGGGTTCGTTGAAACCGATATGTCCGGAACGTCCGATGCCGAGTAATTGGAAATCCAGTCCGCCGTAGGAGCGGATTTTTTCCTCGTAGGCACGGCAATAGTCCTGTATTTCGTCCATGCCGACGGTGCCGTCGGGTATGTGGATATGTTCGGGTGGAATGTCTACGTGCTTGAATAAATATTGATACATGAAGTAATGATAGGAATGCACGTCCTTGGGGTCCATGGGATAATATTCGTCCAGGTTGAAGGTGACCACATTGGCAAAACTGAGGCCTTCTTCGCGATGCATGCGAACCAGTTCGTCATACACTTTGATGGGCGACGAGCCGGTGGCCAGTCCCAGGACGGCATATTCGCCTTTGGCGGCTTTGTTGCGAATCAGATCGGCGATTTCGCGGGCTACCACCAGGGAGCCTTCGCGGTCGTTGTCGAACACCACATTGTGGATTTTTTCGTAACGCGTTTCTTCGATTTGTCCCGGTTTGCGGTAAGCGATGGATTTCATGATTTTCTTGAATTTTCACAAAGATAGAAACTGGGCGATACTGTGCAAATGACTTGGTCATGTTTTGGGATTTGGTTTTTGTTAGATCGTTAAACCGTGCAATCGTTGAATCGGGACTTTAACTTTAACCTTAACCTTAACTAAATCAAATAGTTGCGCCTGTCATTCCGAAGGAGTTTACGACTGAGGAATATCCTGTTTCTGTTAAACCGTTAAACCGGGAAATCGTTGAATCGGGACTTTAACTTTAACCTTAACATTAACTAAATCAAAGTGTTACACCTGTCATTCCGAAGGAGTTTACGACTGAGGAATCTCCTGTTTCTGTTGAGTAGTTGAAGAGTTGAAAAGTTGAATAGATTTAATAGTAAAAGCCATTAGCCGTTAGCCATTAGCTATTAGCTCTTCTATTGATTTTATTGTAGCAGTTTGTCATTCCGAGGGAAGCGAGGGACGAGCGACGCCATGTCCGCCCCAGGCGGGAGGAATCTTATGGAAGAACTATTAGCCGTTCGTTGGCCGTTAGCTTATTGGAGATTCCTCACATTCGTTCGGAATGACAAAACCCGTTCCAAAGATGATAATAGAACAAAAGAGCGATTCCTGTCATTCCGAGGGAAGCGACGCAAGGAGCGACGAGGAATCTCTTTTTTTATAAAACAATAGAGATTCCTCCTCCCTGTGGTCGTCGGAATGACATGCGCGTTCCAGTGTCAATACAAGAACAAAAGATCGAGTAAAGTCATTCCGAAGGAAGCGAGGGACAAGCGACGCCGTGTCCGCCCCAGGCGGATTAAATCGACACCTTAACTTTAACCTCAACTTTAACTAAATCAGGGTATTATGAAATAGCCGGATTTGGGATTTGGATTTTTGTTAAATCGTCAAATCGTTAAACCGGTATAATGACGGATGACCGAAGACCGGTAGCCGGTGCATTTTCGGGAAACGGGAAATGGGGAACGGGGAACGTGGTTTTTTTGTTAAACCGTTAAATCGTTAAACCGTTGAATCGTGCAATCGTTGAATCGGGAAAGATACTTTAACTTTAACCTTAACTTTAACTAAATCAATACGTTATATTTGTTTTTCCGAACGTGCGTTTTGTCATTCCGAAGGAGGTCACGACTGAGGAATCTCGTTTTTTATAAAACAATAGAGATTCCTCCTCCCGTTGGTCGTCGGAATGA
>JAADEB010000138.1 GCA_013153655.1 Chlorobiota bacterium | reverse complement strand
ATACGATGTACATGACATAAATTTAAAAAAGAAAAGCCGGCACTCGGCCGGCTACGTTTATTTAGTAGCGGAGGCAGGACTCGAACCTGCGACCTTCGGGTTATGAGCCCGACGAGCTACCTACTGCTCTACTCCGCGTTATTGCGGTTGCAAATATACAACAAAAATTTTCACATGTCAAGTTTTATAATTTTTAATTTGAAAAATAAGCTTCTTGAAATGCTTTGTTTTAGGAGATTTTATGTGGAAAGGTTAATGTGCCGGTGATAATGGACAGTTTGGATTAAACCATAATTTATGCAAAATGGCTGTCAAAAACCTTTTGCTAACTTTTTGATATTAAAAAAATTGTTTTCTTTCATGGCAAGATTCGATAATGAATTATAAATCAATGTCATTGATTTTTCGTATCTTTGTATATTCAATTAATCCTCAAAATGATGAAAGATAAAAGATTCCTGATAGCATCCACCGGCTTTGTTCCTTACCTGACCGATTTTCCCTATATGGAACTGGCTTTTCGCTTGGCCAAAAGCATTCATGCCGGGGGTGGACAAGTGAGGATGTTCATGCCCAAATTCGGTATTATTAACGAGCGGAAATTACAACTGCACGAAGTCATCCGCCTTTCGGGTATCAATATCGTGGTGGACGACGAAGATATTCCCCTGACCATTAAGGTTTCGTCCATTCCCAAAGAGCGTATGCAAGTGTATTTTATCGACAGCCTGGAATGGTTCCACGGCAAAATGTTTCTGCGCAACGAAGAAGGTAAATTGAGGGACGATATATCCGATTTTATGATTTTCTTTGCCAAAAGTGTAGTGGAAACGGCCAAAAAACTCAATTGGAACGCGGATTATATCATCAACCTGGGATGGTTTACCTCCATGTTGCCTCTGTATTTGAAAACCTATTACAAGGACGAACCCCTTTTCTCACACACCGAATTGATGCATGTTTTGGTCAATGACGATAAATTCGAAGGAGAATTGCCCGGAAATATTGAAAAAAAATGGCAATTTGACGATATCCTCAAAGAAGAATACGAAAAATACCTTCCCGCCGATTACGAACACCTGTTTGACGGCGCTTCCTATTACGCCGATTACCTGATGATGGGAGAAGAAGAACCGGATAATGTGATTCGAAAAATCTTTAACAAACACAATAAAACCAAAGGTAAAATCACCTTGCCGCTCTTGGAAGAAAATCCCCGTATATTTGTCGAAATTTTGAAACAATTTCAAACCCTTGAAGAATGACCGGAAAATTAATTCGATTTATCATACTTTTTCTTTTTTTAAGCGCTTGTAAGAAAGAGTTTTCCGAAGTAGGAAACAATATCATCAAAGATCCCGATTACCAATTCGAGGTCTATAAAGCACGTAACATCAAATTTTATAGTCATCCGGTGGAACATGTCAAAAGCGTGGGACAACCTTTGGTGGGTTTGGGTGTGTATAAACATCCCGCTTACGGTCTGACGGAAGCTAATCTGCGATTGACTTTTTTGCCTTCCTCGTCCTTTGACAGCGAACATTTCCGTAACGCGGATTCCATACTCTTCGTGCAATTGCGTATCCCTTTTTTCTCCGAAAAAGACGAAGAACAAAGCACCGATTCCGATCCGGTTTACAAGGTGGACAGTGTTTTCGGACATTTGCCTTTCGATTTAAAGGCTTACTATAACAATTATTACTTTTTTCCCTACGATCCCCAATCCGGATTTACCCGGCCGCCTTCCTATTATTCGGATTTTCCTTTTGAAAATTATAACGGCGACCTACTTTATGAAAATAGTACTTTCGAACCCGATTTGACTTATTTTGTGGACACCATTCCCCGCGCCACCGGCCTGGACGATTACGAAATTCCCGAGGATGTGAAAGGCACCATACGTACCGACACGGTGGGTCCCATGTTTTATATCAATTTGGACACGGCTTTCTTTCGCCAAAAAATCTTCAATCATGCCGGCGAACCGGTGCTGACCAATTCCGATTTGTTTCAATCACACTTCCGGGGTTTGTACCTTACGGCCGATGCCATTGGCAACGACGGAACCTTTATGTTGTTCGATGCCGGTCAAGCTTATTTGGTACTGGCATACCGCTACCGTTTTACCAACAACAACGGCACTCCCGACGACACATCCGACGACTATCCCGATACGGCCTACGAAGAAATCATTTTGTGGGGGAATATGAAAGTCAATACCTATAACAACCTTTTTTATCCTTCCGTGCAGCAACAAATCACGGCGGCCGACCGGGTCAACGGTGAGGAAAAGGTCTATGTAAAAGGCGATGCGGGAAGCATGGGTATCTTGGAATTGTTCGATTCGAGGGAATTGTATGAATTGCGCAACAACAATTGGCTCATCAATCAGGCCAATCTGCGTATTTACGTGGACGAAAACGAAATGGCCGGCATTCGCGAGGAACATCGTCCGTCGCGAATGTTTATGTATAAATACGACTATCAGCAACCCATAGCCGACTTGGATCCCGTTTTGGATGATGGATCGCAAGTGGACTATTCCGTCATACTGGATGCCTACAACGGTCGCTTGACCCGCGATAGTGTTTCCGGAAAATCCTATTACGAATTCAACATCACCCGCCAGATCAAAAACGTGTTGCGAAAAGATTCTTCCAATGTTCGCCTCGGTATACGAATGGTACAAGACCTGGGTGCTTTCCTGCAAGGCATTAACCAATTGGTGGATCCGGATGCTTACCTGCCTTTCGGAACCGTTCTCAAAGGCAACCGCGCTACGGAAGATCCCGTGGAACTGCGTATTTACTATACCAAACCCGAGGAAGAATAATTAAACTGATTCAAACGTTTTATCAATACCATTACGCTATTGAAAAATAAGCGTTTTTGTTATGTTCGTTGATCTCGAAACCTAGAACCATTCAGCAATTCCTAGATACATCGATACGGTTTTATAGAGCTGTGTCTACATTGGGAAAAAAGATCACGGTAAAAACCTACGGCAAAAACCTCCGAACCCTCTTTTCCTCAGCAGTAGCTTTTTCTCTTACGAAACAAATAATATTTCACTAACAATAAAATCATTTTCGGGCCATACGGTCGGCAATATAAAGCCCTTCGCGGATAATTTCCGGCACCGTTTGACCGAGCCATTCCATCACGCGTTCTTCCCAAGGACCGGAGTAGAGGAGGTGCACATTGGCCCCGGCATCGAGGGTGAAATAGACGGGCGGTTTTTCTCCATGGGAGTTTTCAAACGATTTTCGCCATTGCCACAAGTCTTGAATGAATCCTAAGGTTTGGGGTTTCATCAGGATAAAGTAAGGTTCCGAGGTCATCATCAGGGCATGGAGCATAAGCGCTTCCGCTTCGGTGAGGCGGCCGAAGTGGTCCCAATCTCCGGTTTGGAGGGCGTGGAGCATGGCGGTCATGTTGTTGAAGGCCTGGGAGATGCGTTGGTTTTTGAAAGGATGGTTTTCCAGAAGGCGGTGGCCTTGGGTGCTGGAAACGGATTTTTCGCCGCGTTCGAAAAGGATGATGGTGTCGCGTATATCTTCAAAAGCCGGATGAAGTGCAAAAGGAAGGGGAATGGCATAATAATCCGAGCTTTCAGCCACTTCGGGATGTTTTCCCCACAGCATGGCCGGAGCGGCGACACTGCGTGCGGCACTTCCCGATCCCAAACGGGCCAGGAAAGATGTTTTGGCCGTACGGTAGCCGGGTTTGTATGTTCCGTAAATTTGTTCTTCCAAATCCATAACGATTTTTGCCAGGGCGGCAAATCCGCTGGCCGAAGAGGCAATACCGCTTCCGTGGGGGAATGTGTTCCGGCTTTCGATTTCCCAGTCGTAGGCATTCACAAAGGGTGCATAAGGCCGGATGCGTTCCAGGAAAGTAAGGATTTTGGGTTCGAATGATGATTTTCGTTCCCCGTCCAGTTTAAAAATCAAAGTGGAACCTTTTTTTTCGTTCCTTCGTTTCAGGCGGGCCGTGCTGAGGGTTTTGCTCCGGCTTAGGGTAAGGCTGACGGAAGGATTCATGGGGAGTTGTACACCGTTCTTTTGCTTGCCCCAGTATTTGATTAAGGCTATATTGGACGGTGCTTCGGCGTAAATCACCGGATTTTCGGGCAAGTTTTCCGGCACCGGACCTACAAGGAAATCTTCGGGATGAAATAGGCGGGGCATAGATGATTTTTGCCTCAAATTTAAGCCAAATATGCCAAAGCAAAAGCCAGCAATATCACGAGCATTTTTCGCAAGTAGAAACGGTGGTCGCTATTGGATTCGAACAGGATGGTGGTGCTGATATGGGTTAAAATACCCACCACAAAGGCCGAAACCAGGATATGATGTTCACGCAGAAACGCAAAATGTCTTCCCGCCCAGGCTCCCAAGGGCGACATGAGCGAAAAGGCTATCAAAAGCAAAATGATTTGCGAACGTTTCATGCCCGACATTATCAGAAAAGAGGTCATAGCCAGGGCGATGGGAAATTTATGCACCAGAATACCGTAGAGATAAGCGCGATCGGTACCTTGCAGGACGGGCAAACCTTCGGTAAAGGCATGGAGAAACAACCCCGCCACCACGCCGGCACTCAATGCCGTATGTTCGTTTCCGCCTTCGTGTCCGTGTTCGATACCATGGGAAAAGAAGTCCAAAACCAGTTGGAACAATAGTCCCAGCATGATAAAAAGCCCCACGGTTTTATAAGGCACCGCATGACCGGCCTCGTGTGCATGAGGATGTGTGTGGGCCGCATAGATTTCCGGAAGGAGATGAAAAAGAATAATGGCAAACAGGTACGCCCCGCTAAATGTTATAAGCAGGCGTTGCAATCCGTGTTTGCGGTAGAGGTAAAAGGCGCTGAATCCGCCGGCCAGCACCGCAAGGATGAGCCAAATATATGCTGTCATATGCTTGAATTTTCGCCGTTAAGTTGCCGGTAATGCCGTTGAGCCGGTTCGAAATAAAACCCTTCGGGATAATCCGTCAGGATTTGTTTGAAATAGTATTGGGCCTTTTCGGCATCGCCTCTTTTTTCAAAAATCATGCCGAGCCGGTAAAGGGCTTCTTCGCGGAACATTTTTTCGGAAGTTTTGTCCAATAGTTTTTGCCAAAAGGTTTCGGATTTGTCCCATTCTTGCTGTTCGAAACTCAATTTTCCTTGCAGATACAGAAGATCATCGCGAATTTTTTTGTTTTCCGGTAAGGCGAATAAGGAATCGCTTATGCGTTGCAAGGCGGGAAAATCTTGTTGGTAGTATGCAAAATAGGCTTTGGCCAGGTTTTTTAATGCCTTTTGCAGGGTGTCGCCGGGGGATTTATTGGAAATAATGAGAAAATCCAACCAGAGTGCGTCGTTGGCGATGTTGCGCTGGGAAGCTTTTTTGAGGGGTTTAAGGTTGCGATGTGCCCAGCCGGGATCTCCTCCCAGAAACGAAGCCAAACCTATTTTGTAGAGCAGGCGGTAGCCGGTTTCCTCATAAGGTGTTTCTTCACGGAGCAAGGTGTAGAGGATGGCCGCCCGGTCGAAGAGGCCTTGGTGAAGGAAAATATCGCCCCGCTTTTCTTTCCAATGACTTCGATAGGCTTTTCTTACGGCCGTTTTTTCCAGGGAATCGGACAGGCGGAGGGCCCGGTCGTAGTTTTTTTCGCGAATCAAAAGGTCCACTATCATTTTTTCCAATTCGAACCGGGTTTTGGGATGGCGGATTTGACGGGTTCGCTCCAACCAAAGGGCGGTTTGTTCGCGGATCGGTAGCCGGTGTAGTGCGGCTTCGATGCGGCTTTTGAGGAGCAATGCTCTGTCGCGAATGTTTTGATCTTCGGGCTTGGCTTCTTTCAGCACAAACTCATTGATCATAGTAGCGGCATCCGTTTGGCCGTCTTCCAAGGCATCGTTTGCCAGGTTGAGTATCTCATGGAGATTGGCGCGGTTTAGGCGATAGAGGCTGCGAACGGCGGCAAAGGCTTTTTCGTATTGTTTTTGCCGTATATAAAGCCATTCCAGCAAGCGGAAATGTTGGGGTAGAGGGTGTTGGCGTATGCGAAGACTCAATTGGTTCAGTAAGGACCGGTTATAAGGATTGTCAGGTTGCGGAGAAATATAATCGTAGAGGCGGCCTTCGACCAAACTAAGATATCCGGGATGAAGTTCCACGGCCTTGATGAAAGCATTCATCATGGAATCGCGGCGTCCCGTTTCGGCATACAGGTAGCCTTTTTCCAGGTATAAGGGGGCAACGGGTTTTATTTTTTCATATCCGTTTAATAATTGTAAGGCAAAATCCGAGTAACCGTATTCTCTGAGGCGTCGAGCCAAGGTAAGGGTGATATGGGGACGTTGTTGGATTTTCTTTAAAATGGCTTTTTGTTGGCGGCGGGCATCTTCGTCGCGGCGAGCCGCTTTGTAGAGGTGATACAGGTCGGCATCCAGACCGGCATACGGATAGCGTTTCATGGTCCTGAGGATATATTGTTCGGCCTTGTCGAATTCGCCTTTCATGATGTAGATTTTCAACAAATCCCGGAAAACAGGCCTGCGAAAACCGTTATTTTGTTCCCATTCTGTAAGGATTTCTTCCGCACGGTCGATTTTTCCTTGCTTCAAATAGGTCTGTGCCAATCGCAAATTTTGTGCGTGAAGATTTACCGAAAAAAAGAATAATATGTAAAAAATTTTTTTCAATTTTAAATTAAATTATTTGTTTTCAATAAGTTATAATTTTTGGCACGATGTTGGATATGATTAGAGTGCTAACCTGTAAAACTCAGCATTATGAATTTGTTTGAAAGATACGAAAAATTAAAAAGCCAAGCGGTTCGTCTTATGGAAAAAGGTCAAATCGCCGCTTATTTGGAAACGCTCATGGAATTGAACGGTCTGAAACGTCAAATTCAAATGCTGAAAACATCAAATTGATTATGTCTCCATCTGAATAGTGTTGCATAATACATAGGGTTGACCATTGGGTTTGCAAAAACGATCTTTGACATCAAAGGTCGTTTTTGTTTTTTTGAATGAGGCATATAGTAAATATGAATAATTTTGTAAAGTGCACAACAAAAGGAATGTTAAGTCCAGTGATTTTTCAGGAAACGGTTTTTTTAGTGAAAGAGTGAAGGAATGAAGGAATGAAAGAGTTTTTTTAATGAACAATGAACAACTAACAGTGAACATTTTTTTGAGTGAAATAGTGAGGT
>JAADEB010000104.1 GCA_013153655.1 Chlorobiota bacterium | reverse complement strand
AAAACCTTATGACGATGTGTCGCGTATGTACTTTATCATCCATGCCGACCACGAAGCGGGTAACGTGAGCGCCCACACGGGACACCTCATCGCCAGTTCGCTTTCGGACGTGTATTACGCCATTTCGGGCATGATCAACGGTCTGGCCGGTCCGCTCCACGGTTTGGCCAACCAGGAAGTGTTGCGTTGGCTCCAAGGCCTGATGGAAAAATACGGCGACGAAGTGCCCGGCGAAGACGAATTGCGTAAATACGTTTGGGACACGCTCAATGCCGGCCAAGTGATTCCGGGTTACGGACACGCCGTGCTGCGTAAAACCGACCCCCGTTATATGGTTCAACGCGAATTCTGCCTCAAACACCTACCGGACGATCCCATATTCAAATATGTGGACGCCCTCTACAAAGTGGTGCCCGATATTCTCAAAGAACACGGCAAGGCCAAAAACCCTTGGCCCAATGTGGACGCCCAATCCGGCGTGGTACAATGGCACTACGGCGTACGCGAATACGATTTCTATACGGTACTCTTTGCCATCGGACGTTCCATCGGTGTGCTTTCCAACATTATTTGGGACCGTGCTTTGGGTTATCCCATCGAACGCCCCAAATCCATCACCACCGATATGCTGGAACAAATGGTGGGTATCAAGTAGGATTTTTCCTTTCCGCTTTATTTACGTCAAAAGGTCGTCTTGCGGGGCGGCCTTTTGTTTTGGTTTTATTCGGCGGGTTCGGGCGGATAGACCAAGGCTCGAATGACGCCAAAGCGCACGCTGTCGCGTCCCAAGGGTTCGTATTCCAGGAGCATTTGTCCCCAATTGCGGCCGTCGGAAAAATCGGCGATAATCCATTTATGATTTAATACGCGCACGTTGTGGAAGCGTAGCGGTCCGTTGATGCCGTCGAAAGGGATGAGCGGGTTGCTGCCTTTGGGGGGATTGGTTTGCAGGAGTTTGCGGCGGATAAAATATTCCCAACCGGGCCGTTCGCCATGGAATTTTTCCAGGTAGCGCATGGCGTTGCCGTCGTAGCGAAGGAGGAAAAACTGGGCGTTGTAGAGGCTGTCGTTGAGGCGGATGATGCTGTCGTGGAGGATGCGCAGGCTGTCGTTGAGAACGGCGGTGCGTGTTTCGGCTTGCGAAAGGCGGCAGGTTTGATCCTTGATGGTCCGGACATTCCGGTACAAAAGATAGAACATGCCGGCACCCAGCAGTACCGCCGTTAAAGCCACGGACCACGAAAGGCAAATTTTTTTCTTCATACCTTAGAGTTTTTCCACCTTTTCCACCCCTTCGATTTGTTGGAGGCGGAGGGTAAGGGTTTTCAGTTGGTTGGTGTTTTGCAAATAGACGGTAATGTTGCCGGTAAACACACCGTTTTGGTCGTCGAAATCCACGTGGCGCATTTTGAATTGGAGTTGGCGGGCGATCAGGTCGGTAATGTCGGCTACAATGCCGGGGCGGTCGGCACCGGAAATGCGCAACCGCACTTTGAATTCCTGTTTCGACGAGTCGATCCATATGGCGGGAATAATGCGGTGTGCGTATCGCGATTGTAGATAAATGGCATTGGGACAGGTTTTTTTGTGGACCTTGATGCCTTCGTTGATGGTGACAAAACCAAAAATATCGTCACCTGGCAGCGGATTGCAGCAGTTGGCCAGGGTATAATCCAAATGTTGTTCGTCGGGGCCGAACACGATCATGTCGTAGTTGGGTGCGTCGTCGGGAACTTTGGGAGTGGAAGGCTGAATGGTTTTTTTTCGGGGCCAGGGGTTTTGAAGTAATTTCCGGAAAACGCTGGATTGGGATTTGGCAAAGGCTTTGAGCTGGTCGTTGGTGATTTCGCCGATACCTACTTTGTAGAAAAGGTCACGGCTGTTTTTGAGTTTGAAATATTTTTGAAGGGCATTTACATTTTTTTCATTCAAATCCATTTTTAAGTGTCGCAACTTGCGTTGGAGGATTTCTTTGCCTTCGTTGACGATTTGGTTTTCCTGTTGGCGCAGGAAGGCTTTGATTTTAGAACGGGCACGGCCGGTTTTGGTGATGTTGAGCCAGGCATGTTTGGGAGTTTGTTGGTTGGAAGTGATGATTTCCACCAGGTCGCCGCTATTGAGCACGTGATTAAGAGGGACGATACGGCCGTTGACCCGGGCGGCCCGGGTGTGCATGCCCACTTGGGTGTGGATATGAAAGGCAAAATCCAGTACGGTGGCCCCTTTGGGCAGCGAAATGACGTCGCCCTTCGGGGTGAGGACGTTGATTTCTTCGCTGTACAGGTTGAGGCGAATATCGTCCAGCAGTTCTGAGGTGTTTTCCACCGGTTCGTTAAGGATTTCCTGTAACTGGTTGAGCCAGCGTTCGATACCCAATTCCTGCGCTTCGTCTTGACCTTGTTTGTATTTGTAATGAGCCGCGTAACCCCTTTCGGCGATTTCGTTCATGCGTTCGGAGCGGATTTGTACTTCCACCCATTTGTTCCCCGGCCCCAACACGGTGATATGAAGGGCTTCGTAGCCGGTGGATTTGGGTTGCACGATCCAGTTGCGCATGCGTTCGGGATTATGCTTAAACCGGTAGGTTACCACCGACATGATGTTCCAGGCGATGCTCCGGTCGATTTTGACCACCGGATGTCCCTTGTAGATGATACGAATGGCCAGGATATCGTAAATTTCTTCGAATTTCACCCTTTTGGTTTTCATTTTTTTGTAGATGGAATAAATGGATTTGGGACGTCCGGTGATGGTGAATTCGATATTGAATTCTTTCAGGTCTTTTTCTACGATTTCGGTGAACTTGCGGATATACTCTTCCCGTTGCTCACGGGTTTCTTTGAGTTTTCGAACGATTTCGTTGTAGATTTCCGGTTCCAAGTATTTGAGGGAAAGATCTTCCAGTTCGGTTTTGATGTTATAGAGACCGAAACGGTGAGCCAGAGGTGCGTAAATATAGAGGGTTTCCGAGGCGATTTTTTCCTGTTTGTGGCGGGGCATGCTGCCCAGGGTTTGGAGGTTGTGAAGCCGGTCGGCGATTTTGATCAGGATGACGCGCACGTCTTCGTTGAGTGTAAGAATCAGTTTGCGAAAATTTTCCGCTTGGAGCGAAGTATCCGTATCGGATTGGCCGATAGGGATGTTTTTGATTTTGGTCAGCCCTTCCACGATGCGGGCGATTTTGTCGCCGAAATGCAAGCGTATATCGTCCACCGTGAGTTCGGTGTCTTCCACCGTGTCGTGGAGCAAGGCGGCGGCGATGGAGGTGGCGCCCAATCCGATGCGCTCGGCCACGATTTTGGCCACGGCCAGGGGATGAAACATGTAGGCTTCCCCGGATTTACGCCTTTGGTGTTGATGGGCTTCTTTGGCCGTCTCAAAAGCTTTGACCACCAGATCTTTGTCCTTCTCGTCGATTTTCTGGTAGCTCACCCGGATGATTTCATCCAGTTGTTCGCGCATGCGTTGTTCTTCCTGGGGGGTATAAGCGGAGGCAGCCACGTTTTGTTTAATTTTGATAAAAATACAATATTTTAATGAAGCAAGATATTTTTCTTTTTTATTTCGAATAACTAAAAATACTTTAACGCCACTTCCCGTTCCATCGATTTTTCAGCTATTATATACACCCAACTCCACCTCAGAAATTACGGAAACTTGGGGAATTGCTTGAAGTTGGGCGGCCGTTTTTCCAGAAAAGCCCGCTTGCCTTCCTGCGCTTCCTCCATCAGGTAGAACATCAGGGTGGCGTCGCCGGCAAATTCCATCAAGCCCCGTTGTCCGTCCAGTTCGGCATTCAGGGCGCGCTTAATCATACGGATGGCCATGGGACTTTTGCTTTGGATCTTACGGCACCATTCCACGGTGGTGTCTTCCAATTCCTCCAAAGGCACCACCTTGTTGACCATACCCATACGGTAGGCCTCCTCGGCCGTATATTGCTCGCAAAGGAACCAAATTTCCCGGGCCCGTTTTTGACCTACGTGTCGCGCCAAATACGACGAACCGAAACCTCCGTCGAAACTACCCACTTTCGGACCCGTTTGGCCGAAACGCGCATTTTCCGAAGCAATGGTCAGGTCACATACCACATGCAACACATGGCCGCCGCCGATGGCATACCCGTTGACCATGGCAATTACCGGCTTGGGCAACGAACGAATGGCCTTATGCACATCCAGCACATTGAGCCGGGGCACACCGTTTTCGTCCACATATCCGCCATGGCCCTTCACGTTCTGGTCGCCTCCGGAACAGAAAGCTTTATCGCCTGCACCCGTAAGCACCACCACGTCTATTTCGGGGTCGTAGCGGCATATATGAAGCGCATCCAGGATTTCATCGTTGGTCTTGGGACGAAATGCATTGTACACTTCCGGCCGGTTGATGGTGATTTTGGCGATGCCTTCGAAAAATTCAAACAAAATATCTTCGTACTCTTTAATCGTTTGCCAATTACGTTTCATATCTCGGTTTTTCCACAAAAATAATGATAAATTCTTTGTCAAAAATATTTCCTTATCATTATTATTTCTTCCATCATAATTACTAAAAAAAAGGTCCTTCATATTAACGAAGGACCTAACAGTTATGAATATATATATTTATCGAGTAAATAACATTTCGCGATATTTGACCAAAGGCCACATTTCATCATCCACCATCATTTCCAGTTTGTCGGAAATTTCTCTCAGCCGGTTCATGGCGGGCAAGAGTTTCTTCACAATCTTATCCGCCTTTTGCTCTTCGGTTTTGGCGGTCTCCACCTCATCCATGATATGTTTCAAGCCGTCCAAGGCTTCGTTGAGCGTATGGATACGGGAGGTAAGGGTATTTAACAAATCTTTGTTGGACCCTTCATTCATACCCAGGGAGTGGAGCGAAAGTACGTTGGCCGCCACTTGATTTTGGTATCGCAAAACCGTGGGTAGTATATGATTGGACACCAGGTCGGCCAACACTTGTGCTTCGATGAGTATTTTTTCGATGTATTGTTCCAATTGAACCTGGTAGCGTGATTCGAGTTCCGCTTCCGAATAAATTCCCAAGGAGGTAAACAATTCCTTGTATTCGGGTTTCATGGCGGCTTTGAGTGCTTCGGGGGTGGTGCGCAGGTTACTCAATCCGCGTTTTGCGGCTTCCTTATGCCAGGCTTCGCTATAACCGTTGCCGTCGAAAAGAATGCGCTCGGACTGGATGATGTAATCTTTCAGTATGGTAAAGATGGCTTCGTCTTTTTGCAAACCTTTGTCGATTTGCTTGCGGTAATCTTCCATAAATTGCTTTAATTGATGTGCCACTATGGTATTGAGCACCGTCATGGGCGAAGCACAATTGGCCGAGGAGCCCACGGCGCGAATTTCGAACTTGTTACCCGTAAAAGCAAAAGGAGACGTGCGGTTGCGATCGGTATTGTCCAAAAGAATTTCCGGAATTTTACCCACCACGTTGAGTTTTAATTCGGTTTTCTTGTCGGGCGTTAATTTTCCGCCTTTCAAGGTTTTTATTTTTTTGAAAACTTCGGTCATGTAATGTCCGATAAATACGGAGATGATGGCCGGCGGTGCTTCGTTGGCGCCGAGACGGTGGTCATTGCCCGCCGAAGCGATGGAAGCACGTATGAGTTCTTCATAATCATTGACGGCCTTTACCACGTTTACAAAAAAGGTCAGGAAACGCAGGTTTCGTTTGGGCGAATCGCCGGGACTTAACAGATTAATACCCGTGTCGGTCATAAGCGACCAGTTGTTATGCTTGCCCGAACCGTTCATAAAAGCAAAGGGTTTTTCATGCAAAAGGACACGAAAATGATGGCGCGGAGCGATTTTATTCATCAAATCCATTAAGAGGGAATTATGGTCCACTGCCAAATTGATTTCTTCGAACACGGGTGCCACTTCATATTGATTGGGCGCCACTTCGTTGTGCCTCGTTTTGACCGGAATACCCAGTTTCAACGCTTCGATTTCCAGGTCGCGCATAAAAGCCATTACCCGTTCGGGAATGGAGCCGAAATAATGATCGTCCAATTGTTGGGTTTTGGCCGGTGGATGGCCCAGAAGTGTTCGTCCGGTCATCATCAAGTCGGGACGGCCGGTAAAAAGCGCTTCATCTATTAGAAAATACTCTTGTTCCCAACCTAAGGTGGGCATGACCTTTTCCACATTTCGATTAAACAATTGTGCAACGGGAACGGCATATTTGTCCAAAACCTGCTTGGAACGCAACAGAGGTGTTTTATAGTCCAAAGCCTCTCCGGTATAGGATACGAAAACCGTGGGAATACAAAGGGTGGTGCCGTAAATAAATGCCGGCGAACCTGGATCCCAAGCCGTGTATCCACGGGCTTCGAAAGTGTTGCGCAAACCGCCGCTGGGAAAACTGGATGCATCGGGTTCCTGCTGAACCAACTGATCACCCGAAAACATTTCCAAAGCTTGACCGTCGGGTAATTTTTCCAAAAAGCTGTCATGTTTTTCGGCCGTACCACCCGTTAGCGGCTGAAACCAGTGGGTATAGTGTGTGGCACCGTTTTCCATTGCCCAACTTTTCATAGCCGAAGCAATTTGTCCGGCCAATTTCCGATCGATACCTTTATCGCTTTCTTTGGCTTTCAAGTATGCCTTGAAAGTGCGATTATCCACATACCGGCGTAATTTTTCATCGGTAAAAACATTTTTTTCAAAAATATCCGATCGCTTGGGAACGGATTTGATATCCACCGGCTTATGTCGTAATGTCTCTTGCAAAAGGATAAATCGTAAATTCATAATCGGTTATTTATTGAATTTGTGCAAAAATATATATTTTTTTTTAAACGGAGGCAAATCATAATGGGCAGGTTACAGAAAAAATGGCATTTTTTTTCGAACTATAAACAAAAAAAAAGGGGGATCTAATCGATAAAACAAAAATTATTCGGAAAACTTGAAATTCCAATTCGTTATATTTTTTTGTATTCCGCTTTATAAGAAGTTGCTCAATAACCAAAACTTAGTTGGATACGGCTTTATGCATATCGTTTCTACCTACAAGGCCCCATAATGATACCTAGCCAAATCAAGGACCCTGGCAACTCCACAGGAAGGCACCCGGCGCCGGCAAAAGACACACCATCGGTGTATCCTCATTGCCCTCGCAGTGGGGTTGCCCCCAATTTCGGGATTTAGGATTTGGGATTTAGGATTTGGGTTCTGTTAATATGCTGCTTATAAGAAAGTTACCAC
>JAADEB010000014.1 GCA_013153655.1 Chlorobiota bacterium | reverse complement strand
GCCAGTTGCTTGGCGGCCTCGTCGTCTTGGCCGGCTTTTTTGGCCTTTTTGTAGGCGGCCAGGGCATCGATGGCTATTTTGCCGCTTTGGATGCGCTCTTCGTAGGAGCGGATGCCTTGTTCGGGATTGCCGTGCACCAGGTCGTGGATGCCGGGCACGAATTTGTGCGGATCGTTGAAGGCCAGGATGGAGAGCAGGTTGGGGATTTCCAGGCCGTGGATGTCCTTTTTCTTGGGGTTTTCCTTATCGGGCAAGGCCACACCGATGGCGATGAGCGGCGCGCCTTGTTGGCCGTGGTAGAGGCCTTCCATGGCGGCCAGTTTCATGGGTTGGTATTTGGCCACTTGCTTGGCCGAGCCGTCACCGGTGACGATGGTTCCTACGATGGACAGGAATCCGAACACCGAGGCCACCAGCATGCTGTATTTGGCCAGCTCTTGATCCCGTTTGCGAAGCAAGTACCACGCACTCACGGCCACCACAAAGAGGGCGGCGAAAGTGTAGGCCGAGAAAATGGTGTGAACGAACTTGTTCACCGCCACGGGATTGAACAGTACATCCCAAAAATGTTCCATTTCGTTGCGCATGGTATCGGGATTGAAATGCATACCCGTGGGGTTTTGCATCCATCCGTTGGCCACCAAAATCCACAGGGCCGAAAGATTGGTGCCGATGGCCGTGAGCCAGGTGGCCAGGAGGTGGGCCTTTTTGCTCACCTTGTTCCAGCCGAAAAACATGATGGCCACAAAGGTGGATTCCATAAAGAAAGCCATGATACCCTCGATAGCCAGAGGCGCACCGAAAATATCACCGACAAACCACGAATAGTTGGACCAGTTGGTCCCGAATTCAAATTCCAGGATAATTCCCGTGGCCACGCCGATGGCAAAGTTGATTCCGAAAAGTTTCATCCAAAACTTTTCGATTTTTTTCCATTTTTCGTCTCCCGTTTTGTAGTAAATGGTTTCCATAATGGCCAGGATAAAGGACAATCCCAGCGTCAGGGGGACGAAGATCCAGTGGTAAAGGGCCGTCAGCGCAAATTGCGCGCGCGACCAATCCACCAATTCCCAATTAATATTTCCCATAATCTATGTTATTTTTTGTTGTTTCCGGGCAGGATGTTTTGTTCCACATAGCGTATGCGTTCTTGGTCCGAAGGCATTTGTTTGAGGATATTCGGAAAGAAGAATACTTTGAGGATGGCAAACATGATAAAGAGTTTGACGAGGATAATCAACCATAACTTTCGGCTGTCGGCCGATAGGTTGCGGAATCCGTCGTAATAGAAGTCCCAAATCTTTTTTAGAATCATTCTAAAAAACTTTTCTTTTGCAAAGTTACGGTGAAAAATGACCAATGTCAATAGGAATTTTATTGAATTTCAAAATGTTATGAAAGTTACATATCGTTTTGCAGTCATACCAAGGAGAAGACGTATTTGAAAAATATTTTTTGGATTAAGTAAAGTTAGAAGCAGTCGGATTATTATTTCTCATGATTTAGTGTATGAATTTTGTAGACATACCATGCCCGGGAATTTTTCGTTATGTTTGTAAGCACAAAACGGACGGATGAAGTATATTTCCGCTTGGATACTGGTGTGGATGGCCTATGTTACGAGTGCGCAAATCGGCGGTACGGCCACCTACCGTTTTCTCAGTCTGCCTCCTTCGGCGGCGCAAATCGCTTTGGGGGGTAAGCAAATGGTTTCGTTGCACGATAGTCCCTTACAGAATTTCAGTAACCCGGCCTTGATCGACAGTATGCAAGCCCGCATGCCGGCCTTGAATTACAGCCATTGGATAGCGGACATTAATTACGGAAATCTGGCCTATGTTTGGGATACTCGCTACGGCCTTTTTTTTACGGGCATACATTATCTGAACTACGGCCGCTTTACGGAAGCCAATGCCGACGGTGAGATTACGGGCACTTTCGGTGCTATGGAGACGGCCGTGGTGTTGGGATATGCCTATCCGCTGGGAGAACGATGGCGTGTGGGGATGAATGTGAAATGGATTCATTCGGTGTTGGCCGGATACCGTTCGGACGGACTGGCCGTGGATTTGGGTTTGGATTACCGGAACCGCTCGGGTGGAGAATGGGCTTTGGTGTTGCGCAATGCGGGCCGCCAGCTCACCACTTACAACGGAACGCAAGAGGCCTTGCCTTTGGAAGTGGACCTGACTTATGCACAACTGTTGGAACATGCACCTTTTCGGTTGTTCGTTACGGCCGAAAACTTGCAGGAACCGGCCATTGCTTTTGCCAATCCCGTAAACGACCGTACGGATCCCAACGGCGAGGTAACACACGAGAACATCACCTTGGTGCATCATATTTTCCGGCATTTGATTGTGGGAACCGAGTTTTTTCCGCGTAAACGCTTTCATCTGCGTGCCGGTTACAACTTTCGCCGGGCCGCCGAACTGGGTTTCAAGGACATCAATTTTTCGTCGGGATTGAGTTTCGGGCTGGGACTGCGCTTGCGGCATTTTTCTTTGGAATACGGTTACGGGCAAATGCATTATGCGGGTAATAATCATTTCATCAGTTTACATATATTCCTTCATAAACCTCATCGTTAAGCCATATGACCCCATCCTTAGAACCGCACAAGATCAATATCGCCATCGACGGACATGCCTCTACGGGCAAGAGTACCACGGCCAAGGAATTGGCCAAGCGTTTGGGATATGTGTATGTGGACACCGGCGCCATGTACCGTGCCATGACCCTATGGGCTTTGGAAAACGGGTGGATAGGTCCGGATTTTTTGGACAAGGAGGCCTTGATAGCTTCGTTGGACCGTGTGGATATCCGTTTTCGGTTTAATCCCGCTACGGGTAAGAGCGAAACTTTCCTGAACGGCATTAATGTGGAAGACCAAATCCGGCGTCCCGGTATAGCGGATTATGTGAGCCGCGTGGCCGAAATTCCCGAAGTGCGGCGCAAATTGGTGGAAATCCAGCAACAAATCGCACGTGAAAAAGGAGTCATTATGGACGGGCGCGACATTGGCACCGTGGTGATGCCGAATGCGGAATTGAAAATTTTTATGACCGCTTCGCCGGAAATCAGGGCCGAACGCCGCTTCCGCGAATTACGCGAAAAGGGAATGGACGTGGATTACGAAGAAATTCTCCGTAATGTGCGCGAACGCGACCGCATCGACAGTACGCGCAAGGCTTCACCCTTACGAAAGGCCGGGGATGCGCGCTTGTTGGATAATTCGCAACTGAGTCCGCAAGAACAGTATGATATCATTATGAATTGGGTGAAAGAGGTTTTAAGGGAGAAAGGAGGGATTTAGGATTTGGGATTTAGGATTTGGGATTTAGGATTTGGGATTTGTGAATTTGTTAAACCGTTGAATCGTGCAATCGTTAAATCGATAATTTCTGTTGAAAAGCTGAACAGGTTGATTTACTGATGATTAAAACATTTGTTTTATGAGTTTTCTTTACCCTTTCTCCTTATTCCTTTTTCCTTATTTTTGAGCGTTGAATCGCCGTGTCCGCCTCAGGCGGATGCAATCGTTGAATCGGCATTTAACCAAATCCAATAATTATTAGTTCTTAGTTGTTCACTATTCACTAAATCACTATTTCGCTATTCACTTAAAAAAATTCTTAGTCCTTAATTATTCATTGAAAAAACCGATTCCACGGAGGGAGATGACCATGCTCCGCTTCGTTTAGCTCGCCACGACTGCACCGTTCACTCGTCCTCTTCCCGGTGGAAAGCGTTCCAGCCTTGGGCTTTGAGGGGGATTTTTTCGTTGCGGTTGGTGATGAGGAAAGCGCCGGGATCTTCGGTGAAATGACCGATGATGCTGAGGCCGGGAACGTCTTTGATTTTGTCGTAATCCTTTTGGGCCACGGCAAACAGGAGTTCGTAATCCTCGCCGCCGTTGAGGGCCGCAATCAGGGGATTGAGACGGAATTCTTCGGCCACGCTGACGGTTTGGGGATCGATGGGGATTTTGTCCTCGTAAACCCAAACGCCGCAACCGGAGGCTTTGGACAAATGCATGACCTCGGAGGAGAGGCCGTCGGAAATGTCGATCATGGCCGTGGGCACCACGTCGTGGCGGGCCAACCATTCGACGACTTCCTTGCGGGCTTCGGGTTTGAGCTGGCGTTCCACCACGTAGGCATAAGGTTCCAGGTCGGGTTGGTGACGTGGATTGGCCAGGAACACTTCCTTCTCGCGGCGCAGGACCTGCAATCCCATATAGGCCGCACCCAGGTCGCCGGTGACCACCAGAAGGTCGTTGGGACGGGCGCCGCTTCGTTTTACTTCGCGGCCGAGTGTCACGCCTCCCACGGCCGTGCCGGCCATTTGGAGTCCGCGCAGAGACGAGGTGGTATCGCCGCCGGCCAAGTCCACTCCGTAGAAATCACAGGCTTTTTTGACACCGCTCATGAGCTCGTCGATGGCTTCCAGGGAAAAGCGGTTGGACACGGCTATATCCAGGAAAAATTGTTCGGCCATGCCGTTCATGGCATAGATATCGGAAAAATTAACCACGGCGGTTTTGTATCCCAAATGTTTGAGCGGCATATAGCTCAGGTCGAAATGGACGCCTTCCACCAGCATATCGGTGCTCACCAGTACGCGTCGCCGTTCGTAATCCAATACGGCGGCATCATCACCCACACCGAGGAGGGTGGACGGATTGCGCAGGCGGATATCGGAGGTGAGGTATTCGATAAGACCGAATTCACCCAATCGGCTGACGGGGCCTGTGAGCGGACGCCGGTCGTTGTTGCCGGAAGCGGAATCTTGCGGGCGGTTCATAGGTTGCAATTAGGGTAAGGGAATGGTTTTGAAGAGCAATTCGGCCGTGGCGGGATTGGTGGCCAAGGGTACGTTGTGTACGTCACACAGACGCATAAGCATGGAAATATCGGGTTCGTGGGGGTGTTTGTCCAACGGATCGCGGAAGAAAATCACCATATCGGTTTTTCCTTCGGCCACGCGGGCGGCAATTTGGGCGTCACCTCCCAGCGGACCGGAGAGGTAGCGGGTTACGGTGAGGCCGGTTTCTTCCACGTATTTGCCGGTGGTGCCGGTGGCGATGAGTTTTACGTTGTTTTGTTTGAGAATGTCGCGGTGGTCCATGATGAAGCGGACCATTTCGGGTTTTTTGCCGTCGTGTGCGATAAGTGCTATTTCCATGCTAAGGTTTTTGAGGGGGTTAGTGTCGGTGATGTTTTCGTTCCTGAACGATAAAGAATCCGTCGCTGCCTTTTTTTTGGTAAAGGGGCATAAGCATAAAACCGCCGAAGGGGGTACGTACGTCGCGGCCGTTTTGGCGCGCTACGGGTTCGCCTTTGTCCACGGGTTTGAAATTATAGTAACCGTCGTTCATGCGGTAATGATGGTAGTCTTCGAGGCGGTGGCGGTAAACCATTTCGAGGCGGTGGGGATAGGCGGCGGATATTTTTTCCAGGTATTTTTTCATATCGTCCACGAAGGGAAAATCTTCTTTACGAATATAGTTTAAATATGCCAAAGTGAGCCAAATGGCGCGTTCCAGGTTGTCGGTGGCTTCGGGGGTATTGTGTTTTCCACCTTCGAACACCACGCTGGTCATGCCTTTTTCGCCGTAATAGTTCAAAGCCGTTTCGGGGAGGGATCGGGCCAATTTTTCGATATACGGCACGCCGAAATAGCGGGCCAAGGCTTCGCTGGGGGCGTTTTCGGCCGGAATGCAGAACAGGCCGGAATCGGCCGAGAAGGTATGAAGGTCCAAAAGGGCGCAATCCTCGTAGCGGCCGCCGCAAATACGTTCGATGAGGGCATGGATTTCGCGCAATTCGTTGTAGTCGTAGTCGGTGCTGGCGGAGCGCAGGTGTTCGTCGCTCCATATGCGGTTGAGATCGGTATCCACAAAGCGTTCGCCTCGTTCCAGGGCTTTCAGGTTACCCAGGATAAAATACACTTGTCCGCGAACGGGATGTCCCGCCTTGAGGAGATGTTCCATCACACGGCGCATGGCTTCGGGTCCGCTGTGTTCGTTGCCGTGCATGCCGCCGATGATAATCAGTTTGCGACTTTCGTCGTTTCCGGCAACACCCATCAAATGCTTATCCTTCATTTTCCTTCGGCTTAAATGAATCAAGTTGCAAATTTACGATAATTCCGGATTTATTTTTCAAACAAAAACATTTGGCAGGGTAGCATTATATTTGTTGTTAAACCGGATCTTTCAAGCCAAAAAGCTGCATTATGCGCTATAAAGAATTGGTGCTCAATTGATTATGAAAAAAGCGTTTTTTTGAATTCTTATCTACTTATTTCAACTTTATATTTAGTTCCTTTAATATGGCTTCTTGGGGTTTCAATAATTTTTTTGGCAAGACTCTAATTTGTTTGCCTTCGTAAGTATAATACAACTCATGTATTTTATCCAAACTTTCAAAAATGAATTTTTTGCTATATCCCAACTTCGCCAACCGGTCGGTTATATATTTGATTATCATATAAGCCAACATAACTATAAATACATGGCCACGAGTGGTTTCTTCTTTACGTACATAAACCGGTCGAATCTCTTCCAGGGTCGTTTTCATCACTCGAAAAGCCATTTCCACTTTGGCTAAATCCTTATAACGATCATGCGCCTTGACGGTATCCAGTTCTTCTTTCGGAACATCTGTTTTGATTACATAACAACCGTCTAATTCTTCTTGCTCTTTTAGTTTGATTTCATCCAACTCCAATTGAATTCGTCTGTTTTCAATTCTCGCTTTAAATATATTTTCCAAACCAAGTTTTTCTATCTTCTCTTTAACCCGTCGAAGGGCTACCTCTTCCCGGGCTCTCTCGTGTGAGGCCAAATACCGGTTTTGTTGTTCAACAAAATCTTGAATGACACTTATCCTTTCCTCTCTGTTTTTTCCAATAGCTTCCGCCCGGTAAGGATTGCGCCGCAAGATGTAACGTACGCCTTCGAATTCCACCTCCACCAATTCATCCGTAAATAACTCCAATTGTATAACTTCTTGCTTAACCAAAGTCCTTATCTGTTGTTTGGTAATGCTTGTCAAATAATGCCATTTGTAATCTGTCGAGGTAATTTCTTTAATCTGAGAAGTTTTTATCATGCCTTTATCGCCTACAAACACCACTTTCTCCACCCCGAAATTCTCTTTCAATTTTTTCAATTGGGAAGAAACCGTCTGCAAATCATTGGTATTGCCTTTAAACACTTCCACCGAAACCGGATAACCTTCATCATCGGTGAGCAATCCGATTACTATTTGTTTTTTTCCTT
>JAADEB010000013.1 GCA_013153655.1 Chlorobiota bacterium | reverse complement strand
TCCGCCTGAGGCGGACACGGCGCTTAAATACTCAAATAAGAGGTAAAAGGCAAAAGGAGCAAGGAAAAAGTGTTTTCGGGAAACGTAAAAAAGGTAAACGGTAAACGTGGTAAAAAGTTACTGAGTCATTAATCGATTTAACGGTTTAACGATTCAACGGTTTAACAAACTGTAAATCAACCTATTCAACTATTCAACTCTTCAACTATTCAACAGAAATAGGAGATTCCTCAGTCGTAAACTCCTTCGGAATGACAGTGTTAACCATTTGATTTAGTTAAAGTTAAGGTATCGATTCAACGGTTTAACGATTCAACGGTTTAACAAATCTATTCAACTCTTCAACAGAATATCCGGTTCAACGATTCCACGATTTATCCATTTAACGATTTAACGGAAATAATAACTAAATTTGCCACCGATTAAAGAATACGCTCTATGATGAACCGGCGCAACATACGTTCCAAAGTGATGCAAGAACTTTATAGCCTCGATCGCAGTGGTGATACGGACTTGGAACAATCCGTCAAAAGGCTTTATGCCAATTTTGAAAATATCTACAAGCTTTATTTTCTCCTTTTCGATCTCTTGGCCTCCATTCGTGATATGGAAGCCGACCTGATAGAGCGGCGCAAGAAAAAATTTATCAAAACCGACGAAGACCTACATCCCGATACCCGTCTGGTCAATAACCGCGTGTTACGTTTTCTGTCCGAAAATCAATTTCTTAAAGACCAATTACGCAAATACAAAATCGATAAAATTTGGCCGAACGAACCCGAGTTGGTACGTTACCTGCTGGATAAAATCAAGGCGTCGGAATTTTACATGAAGTATAAGAGCATTCCCGAACCGTCGTTTGAAGACGACAAGGAATTTGTCATGGACATTTTCAAAAATATCATCGCTCCGGACGAAAAATTGCGGGCTTTCCTGGAAAATTGGGAGATGAATTGGGCCGACGACGCGGCCATTGCCAACACCATGGTGCTCAAAACCCTGAGTCGCTTAACCGAAGATATGAATCCCGAACGTGCTTTCGGACCTTTGTTCAAAAACGACGACGACCGGGATTTCGGACGGGAATTGCTCCTGCGCACCTTCAACAATCGCGAAAAATTGGCCGAATTGATCAAAGACAAAACCATCAACTGGGATTTCGACCGCCTTTCGCAGGTAGACAAAATCCTGATGATGATGGGAGCCGCGGAGTTTTTATATTTTCCCACCATTCCTCCCACCGTGAGCATCAACGAATACGTGGAAATCGCCAAGGAATTTTCCACCCCCAAAAGCAATAAGTTTATCAACGGCATACTGGACCGCATTTACAAAGATTTGCAAGCCGAAAACAAACTGAATAAAATTGTTAACCCGAAAAACGAATAAACGATGAAAAAATTTTTGTTATTCGCCTTGGCACTGAGCCTTACATTTGCCTGCAACAACGACCCTTCTAAGAAAATCAAGAAGGAAAACCTGAAACAGGCGCAACAGGAATTGGCCAAGCAAAACAAGTTTCCCGTCATGAGCTTCGATTACGAAGAAGTGGATTTCGGGCACCACAAGGAAGGGGAAATCCTCGACACGGTGTTCCGGTTCAAAAACACGGGCAACGCCACCTTGATTATTTCCAAAGTGCGTACTTCCTGCGGATGTACCACGCCTTATTGGCCGCGCAACCCCATCAAGCCGGGCGACAGCGGGGTGATTAAAGTGTCGTTCAATACCAACCACAAAACCGGCCATCAGGTGAAGACCATCACCATTCATGCCAACGAGAAAAAACCCACCCACGTTTTGCGCATCAAGGCCGAAGTGGAACCCAAACCCCGCAAGAATAACGCCTCAAACAACAAACAATCTAATGCCAAGGTGCCTCCTATTAAAAAATTGGAATTCCTTAAACATCCGAAGAAAAATATTTAATGAAATTTGTTCGTCGCTATTTTTACATCGCCTTGCTGATGTGGGCGCTGGTGGCCACCTACGGGCTCACCTTGCGTTATCACCTCTGGCATCCCTTGCCTATTAAGTATGCCTACTGGCTGCATGCGCATTCGCACGCGGCTTTTTTGGGCTGGCTGCATTCCGGGTTTATGATTTTCCTGGCTTGGGCTTTTCTGCCGGATTTTATGCAGTCCAAGGCTTTTAGGCGTCTTTATGCTTTTATGCAACTGATGGTGGCGGGCATGTTGATTTCGTTTCCGCTGCAAGGCTACAAGGCGGTGTCCATCACGCTTTTGTCCCTTTTCTTGTTGGGAACTTATGTGTGGGCTTGGTATTTTTTCCGGAAAAACCGTTTCCGGGAAACCTACCCGCTGGCTTATGTCTTGGCAAGGAGCGCCATTATTTTTATGTTGATTTCGAGCCTGAGTCCCTGGGCTTTGGGTCCGGTGATGGTGTTCCTGGGCAAGCAAAGCATATGGTATAACCTGGATGTGTATTTTTACCTGCATTTCCAATACAACGGTTGGTTCTTTATGGGTATGCTTTCGTTGTTGGCCTACCTGGCCGAGCGGGAAGGAAAGCTTCGTTTGTCCGGGGCTACCGTCAAGAAAATCAACCGCCTGCTATTTGCGGCCGTACTTTTGGGCTATATCACCAACACGCTTTGGACCGAACCGCCTTATTATTTTCATGCATTGGCTTTGGTGAGCGTGGTATTGGAAGCCTGGGGGTTGTGGTGGATGTATCGCATACTGAAACCGCATTTCCATTTATTTGTCCGCGATGCTTGGGAGCGCTATCTTTTCCGCCTTATCCTGCTGGGATTGGCCGGAAAAATCGTGTTCCAATTCATGGCTTCGTGTCCTTATTTTTCGCATTTGGCCTACACGATTCGCGATTTTATCATCGGATACTTGCATTGGGTATTTTTAGGTACCTATTCGGTGTTCTTGCTTTATCTGATGCAACGCGAAAAGGTGTTTTCGCTCCGCCGATGGGCTTTTCACGTTTTTTTCGGCGGATATGCTTTGATGCTGAGTTTGATTTTCCTGCGCGGTACGTTGATTTGGCTCAAAACGCCGGTGCCGCAAGGGATGCCGGCTTGGATTTTCTGGGCCACCGCCATCATGTTTACGGGTATTTTAATCATTTGGTATGACGCACACCGGACATTATTCGGAAATCGCCGTTCCCGTAGCTGATGCTTGGGAAGCCGACCGCTTGATTTACCAACTTTCGGAACGGGGATTCGACGGTTTTTTCGAGGACGATGGCGTCCTGAAAGCCTATATTCCCACGGCCAAATGGCACAATAGCCTGCTGGAAGGCCTGACGCATAACGACGGAAGGCCGCTCCGGTACACGCTTCGCCGCATCGCGCCGCAAAATTGGAACAGCGAATGGGAAAAACATTTTCCGCCGGTCACCATCGACGGACGTATTCATATCCGGGCCGCTTTTCATCCGCCGGCGCCTAAGGGATTGCTGGAAATTCTGATCATGCCGAAGATGAGTTTCGGAACCGGTCATCACGAAACCACCGAACTTATGATACGCCTTTTGGCGGATACGGATCTCTCGGGCAAAACCCTAATCGATATGGGCAGCGGCACGGGTGTGTTGGCCATTCAGGCCGAAAAAACCTGTGCGGAAAAGATTTTCGCCATCGACAACGATGAATGGGCCTACGAAAACATGAAGGAGAATATCCGGGCCAACGGCTGCCGCCGCATTCAAAGTTTCCGGGGTGGGAGCGAGGTGTTGGAAGCATTGCCGGAGGCGGATGTTTTCCTGGCCAATATCAACCTGAATATTATTTTGGACAATTTACCGTTCTATATGAAGAAGGTTAAGCGGGACGGGCGTTTGATATTGAGCGGTTTCTACGAAACGGATTTGCCTGCGGTACGCCGCATGTTGCCGGAAGACGAGTGGGAGCCGGGACGGCGCGCGGTGAAAAACCGGTGGATTGGCATCGAATTTGTGAGGAAGTAAAAAAACATATATTTTTGTTTGTTTAGAAGACCGTGAATTATGCAACACAAAAACCTACCCCGTCAGCAGGATAAACAACAGGAGCAATCCATGTATCAAATCGTCCTGTTCAACGACGATTACAACACATTCGACCACGTAATCGACGTGTTGATGGCCTATTGCGAACACACGGAAGAGCAAGCCGAGCAATGTGCCTGGGTGACTCATCTCTACGGTAAATGTTCGGTGAAAGAAGGTACTTACGAGCAGTTGGAACCCGTGGCGATGGCTTTGTTGGAAGAAGGTCTGAGTGTGGAAATTCATTAATCAAACCGGCGAAATGTTGAAACATATCCTCCGAATATCTTTGGTTTTGTGGCTGGCGCTTTCGTTCCGGGCCATGGCGCAGGACAATAACGTCAAAATCATCCGCCACACGGTGGAACCCAAGGAAACCCTCATGTCCATTGCGCGTAAGTATAAAATCACGCCTTACAAACTGATTAAATACAATCCCGGCGTTACGGAGAATATTCATCCGGGTGACGTGCTCAACATTCCCGTGGACGAAAGTCCTTTGCCGGACACCACCGCCACCGGACGGCGCTATGCGGGCTTCAAATACTATACGGTGAAGGAAAACGAAACGGTTTTCAGCATTTCCAAGCAATATAACACCACCATCGAGGATATCATCAAGGTCAATCATATCGAGGCCAATAACATCAAGCTGGGGCAAATCATCATCATTCCCATCCTGCCGGATCCGCACACCGAAATCGACACCACGCGCTACACGTTCTACACCGTCCAACCCAAGGAAGGCAAATGGCGGGTGGCTTACAAACACGGTATTTCCATTGCAGAGTTGGAACGCCTCAATCCCCAAATTGCCGGGCGGCCGTTGAAAGTAAACGAAGAATTGATCGTGCCGAAAAACAAGGCCACCGTGGCGCGCCGCGACGACGACCGCTTTATTTATCACGAGGTCAAACCCTTGGAAACCCTTTTCGGACTTAGTAAAAAATACGATATTCCTCAGGACGAACTCATTCGCAACAATCCCGAGTTGGCCGACGGCCTCAAAGCCGGCCAAATCATTCGCATTCCCAAGGTCAAAAAGGAGACCTCTAAGGAAGGTGGTAACGGACGTTTTATTTATTATGAAGTAAAACCCAAGGAAACCGTTTACGGGATTACGAAGAAATTCAATGTTTCCACGGCGGATTTGGTAAAATACAATCCCGAATTGGCCGATGGACTCAAAGCCGGTCAGGTACTGCGAATTCCCCGGCCTGCCTTCGATTTTGTGTTCGATATTCATGCGCCTTTCTTTATTCGCATCAAACATCATATCAAACCCAAGGATTTTGTGACCAACCTATTGGAGAGCGGCAACCGCGAGCGCGACTACCGTATTGCGGTTCTTCTTCCGTTCCGCCTGGAAAAATATGCCGACAGCCTGGGCGAAAAGTCCTGCAAACGCCTTATCAAGGACAAGGTGAGTAACTACTACGCCGGCATAAAAATAGCCGTGGACAGCCTGCGCCATATGGGATTCCGCGTACAAATGGATGTGTACGACACCAAAGGCAAGAGCGGCGAATTGGAAAAAATCCTTTTGAAAAACGACCTTTCGGATTACGATTTTGTTTTGGGTCCCGTATATCCCAAAAACATCGAAGCGGCGGCCTCTGCTTTGAAGGTGTTTAATACACCGGTGGTGGTGCCTTCCTACAACGGACGTAATCTGTATCCCCACTTGGTGCGCACCGTTACGGATTCGGCCGCCATGGCCAATCATATGTTGGCCTACATCAACGAGATGAACACAGGTGATCATATCCTGATTATTCACGATAAATACGCCAAACCCACCGCCGACACCGTAGCCGTACGTCTCGGAACCCTCAATAAATGGGAAGTGCGGGCTTCCAAACACGGCAGTTGGGCACGCGACGAAGATATTTCCCGGCATCTGGCCGCCTCCAAACTCAACCGGATTATTATAGTTACCAAAGACCAATCTTTGCTGGCCAATATCATTTCCGCACTGGACGGATTGAGTACCACCTATAATTTGGAAACTTATCTTATCACTCCTTTGAAGGCTTTGGACAAATTCGACATCAATCAAATGGCTTCTATCAAATTGCATTTTCCTTCGCCGAGGCGTCTGTGGGCCGACCCGCGCGTGTCGCAATACATCCGCCGCCATTACGGCCTCATCGACGACGGCACTATCTACAACGGTTTCGACACCACAATGGACATGGTATTACGCCTGGCCAATGCCGAAAACCTGTTCGAAGGCCTGAAAAAATTCGGCACCACCGAAGAGACGCAGCGTATTTTCCTCTACGATTTCAAACCCACCCAAGGTTTTCGCAACATTGCGTCATACATCATCCGCATTACCCCGGAATTGGAGCTCCAAACCGTGGACTGATGACGGATTTTTACACGGCCGTTCCAGGAAAAGCTTACCGGCGGGGTCAAATTCCCCTGTTTATGATGCATGGTTACGGCAGCCATGAAGCGGACCTGTTTATGCTGGCTTCCGATTTGCCGGATATCTATTATCCCGTGTCCTTGCGCGGACCATTGAAGCTGGCTTGGGGCGGTTACGGATGGTTTCCTTTGTACTGGACCCCCGAAGGCGGATGGACGTATGACAAGCGTCAAATGTCGGATACCATAAAGGCGTTGGAACAATGGACGGACCGCTGGATGCAGACGCATGAAACCGGCAAAATCAGGCCGGCATTATTGGGATTCAGTCAAGGCGGGATGATGGCCTGTGCCATGTTGAGCCGCCGGCCGGCGCACTACGGTCCCGTGGCATTGCTGAGCACGCGACGCATGGATGCGGTACCGTTGCCTGAGCGTTTTCCGGCGGAAGACCGGGTATTTATATCCCATGGTATTTATGACGATGTAATTCCCGTGGACGAAGCGCGTCAAAGTGTGAAAACGTGTAGAGAGGCGGGTTTGAAAATAGATTACAAAGAATATCCCCAAGGTCATTACCTGAGCGAAGAAAATATACGCGACTTGGCCGCCTGGCTGAATGAGCATGAGGATACGGCTTGGGGATGAGGGATGATTTTTTTTGTTAAATCGTTGAATCGTTGAATCGTGCAATCGGTTAATTCTGTTGAAGCGTTGAATTGTTGAAGAGTTGAATAGATTTGTTAAACCGCGGAATCGTTGAATCGTTAAATCGATACCTTAACTTTAACTAAATCAAATGGTTAACACTGTCATTCCGAAGGAGTTTACGACTGAGGAATCTCCTTTTCGGGACACGGGACACGGGAAACGGGGAACGTGTATTTTCGTTGAATCGTTGAAAAGTTGAAGAG
>JAADEB010000109.1 GCA_013153655.1 Chlorobiota bacterium | reverse complement strand
ATGAAGAAAGACCGAGCGCATAAACATCTCCGTCACCGGTTACATAAACGTCCCAAGCTCCGGTATCGTTTTCTCCGTCGGAGAGTAATTGAGGTTCGCCGTCTTGCCAAACACATCCTTGATAACGGTCGGTATATATTACTCCCGCTACATATACAGACGGATCGGTTTCTTCAACCGGCATAGGATTGTCTTTTTTCTTACAACCGAAAGGCAATAGAAGTACACCTACAAGGAAGATATGAACTTTTTTGACCATCTTGTTCTTTTTGCGCAAAAATAATATATCTTTATCTTTTAAAATATAAATTCGCATTGAAAATAATTTTTATCTAACTTTGTAACACTAAGAGACGAAAATAAAGTTGCATTTACGACTTGAATCTGCGAAATCAAAAGTCAGCATTCCAGTTCCCGGAAAATCGATGAAAGAAGTGGCGAGGGAAATAAAAAAATGCCGTTCAATAAATATCTTTCTTTTTGATTTTCAAATGGGTAAGTTTCAAAAGTTCCAAGCCTATATCCTGTATTTCGCCTCCGGACCACCGGTCCACCACGTGATAACGGCCGGGTGCCGCCCCTTCCAAAATCCATTGTGCTCCGTCTAAACCCATTTCATCATCATCTCTAACGGAAGGCAAATGCCAAAAATCCACTTCCTTTATTTTTTGCTCAATGCGTTGCCATACTTTCTTTGACACCCTTCGCTTACGATTGATAATGAGTTTTCCCGGATTGTAGCCTCCTCTTCCATCGGTTTCTTTCCAATACAAAGTAATTTTTCCATTATTATTTTCCAATCTCACGACGATGGGATGATGAAATGTGCGCAACCAAATAAAGCGGTAAACCTTCAAGCCGGAAGTATCCGTTAAAACAGGCTCTTTCAAGGCTGCCAAGTGTTTGCCGTATCAATTAAGGTGGAAAACCGCATAACCCACGCCTCTATAAGTATCTTGACCTTTACGCGACCAAGAGCTTATTACGTCCACGGAATAATCGGTCTTCCAACCGGCCGGTAAGTATATAAATGCGGAAATAGGAAAATAGCCCGAACGGGTTTTATCGTTTTCGTATTTTTTAATCCGTTTTTCATCACCGATAAAATAAGCCAATTGCAATAAGGGATATTTGACTTGTTCTCTCATTTTTTCATTACGGTCGTATAAGGCATCGAAATAGCGAATAGCTTCCCGGGCGTCGTTTTGCAATATGGCCCGATCCGTTTATCGCTTGTAATCGTCCAAAAACTTTTTGTAATACAATTCACCCAACCGGTAAAGGGTTTTGGTGTGTTTTGGGTTCGTTTCGTATCCCTTTTTCAAATAAGCGATTCTTTCATCATAACCCAATCCCGCCCAATAGGCATTCCCTTCCGAAGTAATCAATAAATACGGCTCCGGACTCCCGGGATTGTTTTCTATCAAATAACGGAACAGTTTGTGAATGGAGTCCTTTTGTCGGAGCCGGCCATACATTTCGACCAGGTAATTTACGGCCTTACGGTTCAGTCCGTCCAAGGCAAGCAATTTCCAAGCTATATGCTTTTTACTTTCCGGATTTTTTATTTCATCCGAAGTATAATGTGTTAATTCAAATTCCCATTTTTTTATATCCTTTTCTTTTTCTTGCGAAAAAGTAGTATTCCATATCAAAACTAAATATATAAAAAAAGCAAATCTCATATGATGGAAAATTTGTAGTTTATAAAAACCATTTAAAGTAAATTAATTTATGTGTTTCAAAAATATAAAAAATTCATGTTCATTTTCTTACAACCAAAAAAATGGAATTGGAGAGTAGGGATTTTCCTATCCTATTAAGGATTCTCCATGGGAGTCGTATTGACCTAATCGATATATTGACGGATGACAGATAACGGGTGACCGATGACCGATGACCGATGACCGGTGCTTTTTCGGGACACGGGAAATGGTAAACGGAAAACGTGGTTTTTTTGTTAAATCGTTAAACCGGCGTCATTGCGAGGAGGAACGACGAAGCAATCTCCTACTTTGATGCGAATTATGTACTTTTTGATTTGCCTCATTATGTTGAGGGAGATTGCTTCGCTCCACGTTGTTCCGCTCGCAATGACGGGAAACGGGAAACGTGGTTTTTTTGTTAAATCGTCAAATCGAGCAATCGTTGAATCGGGGACTTTGATATTAACCTTAACCTTAACTAAATCATATAGTTACACCTGTTGTTCCGAAGGGGTTTACGACTGAGGAATCTTCTATTTCTGTTAAACCGTTCAATCGTGGAATCGTTGAATCGCCATGTCCGCCTCAGGCGGATTAAATCGATTAATGGCTCTGTGACTTTTTATCACGTTTACAGTTTCACGTTTACCGTTTACCGTTCTACGTTTACCGTTTACGTGTACCGTAGCAGGAGATTGCCACGGCTCCGCTTTCCTTCGCATATTCCTATGCAGTGGTGCCTCGCAATGACCGCATCGGTCATCCGTCACCGGTCACCCGTCTTTTCCAACTATTCATATTATCAACATAAACTCCCCTTTCAACGGTTTACCGGTTTAACCTCGCAAAATCACTCTCCGTTCAAAGTATTATGCTTATTTTTGAGGCAAATACCCGTCATATGCTGGAACAAATACGAAAAATTTCCCAACTCGAACAGATGGCCCGCCGGCAAGGGCGCCGGAAATTGGTACTCTGCGCGGCCGGCGACGAACATTCCATCGATGCCGTGTATGATGCATATCGCGCCGGCGTAATCGACCCCATTCTGGTCGGCCGGAAAGAAGAAATCGACAAATATGCCGGCCGGTGCAAGGATTTCGACCGTTTTACCGTTTTCTACGAACCCGACGAAGAACATGTGGTACGCCGCTCCGTTAGCCTGGTGGTGGAAGGCGAAGCGGACATCCTGATGAAAGGGAATGTGACCACGGCCACTTTGCTCAAAGGAGTGCTCAACAAGGAATACGGCCTGCGCGAGAAACGCTTCCTTTCGCATTTTGCTCTGTTCGAAGTACCCAATTATCACAAATTATTGGCCATCACCGACGTGGCGCTCAACATCTTACCGCCGCTCAAACACAAAGTCCGCATTGTCAAAAATGCCGTGGATTTTTTCCGTAAAATCGGCGTGGAAAAACCCAAAGTGGCCGCCCTCTCGGCCATCGAAATGGTTAATGAAGACATGCCCAGCACCATCGATGCGGCCCTGCTTTCCATCATGCAACGCCGCGGACAAATCAAAAACTGCCTGATCGACGGTCCCCTTGCCTTCGACAATGCCATTAGCAAAGAAAGCAAAATCCAGAAAAACATTCCGGGCGAAGTGGCCGGTGATGCGGATATCCTGCTGGTGCCCAATATCGAATCCGGGAACATCCTCTACAAAGCCTTTGTATTCTTTGCCGATGCCAAAGTGGCCGGGTTGGTCATAGGTGCACCCTTCCCCATCGTACTGACTTCGCGGTCGGATTCCGAAGAGACCAAGCGCAACAGCATTTACCTGGCGGCCTTGTCGGTTAAAATGGTTTAAACCGCATGAAAAAAACACCTTCCATATTGGTGATTAATCCCGGGAGTACTTCCACCAAAGTGGCTTGGTTCGAAGGCGACAAGCTTTTGGAAAAAAAAATTTGGGATCATTCCGGCCAAACATGGACCGATGCCGGCGATGAGGAACAAATCCGGAAGCGCTCGGCATTGATACGCGAATTTTTGGACGGACGCATTCCCGATATGATTATGGCACGAGGCGGATTGCTCAAACCTTTACCTTCGGGGGTATATGAAATCAATGAAAAAATGCTGGACGATCTGCGTAAGTCACCTTACCGTCACGCCAGCAATTTGGCCGCCCCCATTGCATATGATTTGGCCCGCCAATTCGGACTGAAAGCCTATATTGCCGACCCGGTCACCACCGACGAAATGCAGGATATCGCCCGCCTTGCCGGCCATCCCGCTTTCGAACGCCGTAGCATCTTTCATGCATTGAATCATAAAGCCACGGCTCGCCGCTTTGCGGCATCACAAGGCAAACGCTACGAGGATTTGAACCTCATTGTGATTCATATGGGAGGAGGCATCTCGGTGGGTGCTCACCGGCTGGGACGCGTTGTGGATGTCAATCAAGCACTGGACGGCGAAGGACCCATGTCGCCTCAACGAAGCGGCACCTTGCCTGCCGGCGATTTGGTACGTGCGGCATTCTCCGGGGCATACACCCGGGACCAACTTCTCAAAATGATTACCGGACAAGGCGGTCTGAAAGCCTACACCGGTACCGAAGATGTACGGCGCCTGACGGAAAATCCCGGTCCGAAAACACGCCTTGCCCTCGATGCCATGATATACCAAACCGCCAAAGCCGCCGGCGAAATGCATACCGTATTAAAAGGTCGTACCGATGCCGTGCTTCTTACGGGTGGCCTGGCCCATTCCGCCTACATCATCCAAGGGCTGAAACCTTATCTCGAACATATGGCACCGGTCCATATTTTCCCCGGTGAAAACGAAATGGAAGCCTTGGCCTACAACGGACACTTGGTATGGAAAGGCGAAATTATTCCTAAACCCTATGAATAAATCCGGCTTTTTGTTCCGAAGTAAAAAACTTATTTTCCCTGTCCGTTTCAAGCGGATTAAACACCCGTCCCGTTCCCTATGAAAATCCGAAAACAAGCCCGTATCCTCACTGTCATTTTGGCCGGAGGCCAAAGCCGCCGCATGGGACGGGACAAGGCCTTAATGCCTTGCGGAAACCGGAGCCTGATCCAACGGGTGGCGGCCGAAGCACGGAAACTGGGTTTTCCGGCGGTGGTCAGTACGGCGCCGGGACGGATATATCCGCTTACGCCTTCTTTGGCGCATGTGGAAGATCGCTATCCGGGTACGGGACCATTGGGAGCCATTGTATCCGTTATGGAAACTCGCAAGGCGGATTATTATCTGTTTTGGCCGGTGGACATGCCTTTGCTCACGGCGGAGATATGGCAACGCTTGCTTTCCGAAGCCGAAAAAAACAGGATAAGTCTCCTTTGGCCGGAAATCCACGGACGTGTGTACCCGCTCCCGGGCATTTATTCCCGAGAACTGCTTCCGTTGCTGCGCGAAAATCTGCAAAACGGTCATCTGGCACTTTATCCGCTTCGTAGGCATAAAGCGTCAAAAATCATCGATTTTAGTTCCTTTTCGTCCTATTTTGCCAACCTAAACACACCCGATGACGGACATATCTGCGAATAGGAACGGTGATCTGTGGATCAAGGCGGCGGCCATCGGCAGCATCTGGGCTTCATTCGAAATCGTGGTAGGAACTTTTCTCCACACTTTGCGTATTCCCTTTGCGGGAACTTTTCTCACTTTTTTTTCGGTGGCCTTGCTAACGGCTTTTGCACGGCGTTATCCGCAACGGGGCCTTTTTTGGCGGTCGGCATTGGTGGCGGCCTTGCTCCGGTCGGTGATGCCGGGGGCGGTCATTTTCGGTCCGCTGATTGCCATCGTGTTGGAAGGTCTTATTTTCGAAGCGGCGGTACGTCTTTTAGGATTTCGCCTGCCGGCTTATGTGGCGGCGGGCATTGCGGCCATGTTTAGCGCCATTGTCCACAAGGTGGTTTCCATCCTGATTCTCTATGGCGGCGATGTGGTCTATATGGCCAAGCAATTGTATTTCATCTTTCGCAAAACCACGGGCATCGATGCTCCGCCGCGTCAATTGGCCTGGATATTGGCCGCGGTTTATGTAGCGGCCGGAACCGGAGCGGCCTTATTGGGTATGTATGCCGGCAAAAAAGAAAAAGACTCCAAGGCGGGCACTCCCGAAGTAAAATGGGAGAACGATTTGAAAAAAACCTTCGCGCTACCCGAAAACTTTCGTTTCCACCGCCGCGAAATATGGGTGCATGTGATATTGCTTGCCGTTTTTTTGGTGGCCATGGAATCCATGCCTTTCGGCCGGATTTGGCCGGCCTTGGCGGCATACGAAACCTATTTGCTTTGGCGCTACGGAAAAGGCATGCGCCGGCTGGCCAAACCCGTTTTTTGGTTTCAACTTCTCGTGGTATTGCTGTTGGCCGTTTGGCTTTGGGACGACAAATGGACGGGCTTTGTTACCGGACTCAAAATGATGATGCGGGCGTTATTGCTCGTTACGGTGTTTACGGCCATCGGTATGGAATTGCGCAATCCGCTGGTTTACGAATTGATCGTACGAAAAGGCTGGACACCGCTTTACCGGGCCGTGCAAACTTCGGTACAAATCCTGCCGGCTTTGGTGGCATATTTGGGACGAAGCGGTCGCTACTGGATCCAACCCGTTCGGCTTATGCGACGAATCCTTCAAGCATCGGAAGCCGTCATATGTCAAGTGGAAAAACATTATGAAGAGAGCTGAACTACATTGGATTACGGGGCCTTCGGGTTCGGGCAAAACCACCCGGCTCATGCATATCTACGACCAATTGCGCCAAAAAAATCCCGGCCTGCACATCGGCGGTTTCTTGGCCATGGCACGCTACGGTAGCGACGGACCCGAGGACTACACGTTATATTGCCTGCATAAACCCGAAAAAATCCTTTTGGCCTCCCGTACAAACCGCTTTGAAAAAAGCGTGCCGGTGGGCCGGTTCTTCCTGAATGCGGCCGCCATGGAATCCTGTATCCGCGAATTGATTGACCTGCTACCTGATTTGGACGTCTTGTTTGTGGACGAAGCCGGACCTTTGGAATTGCGCGGCGGCGGTTGGGACCGTTTATTGCAAAAGGCCGTTACCATACCCGGTTTACAAATTTACCTGGCTGTACGGGACAAATTGAAGGATAAAATGAAAGTCAAATACAATGCTTAACTTATTACTTTAAATAATTTTTTTATTGTACTAAAAATCAATAAGAAACGATTATTATTTATTCATTAAGTAAAGAATATTTTTTTAGTATTCATAATTAAATGGCTTCGATATTTAATACGGTAAATTTTCCCATGAATTTCCCATCCATGTATTAGTCCAACAAATAATTTTATGGAATTTTTCTATGGAAAAGAAAAAATATCTCCCCAAAAACCTGACGCTTGGCATGAACGAACCAAGCGCGGCACCTTAATTTTGTTTTGAACGATTAAAAATAATTTGCCATGAAATACCGAATCGAACATGACACCTTGGGCGAAGTAAAAGTTCCCGCCGACAAATATTGGGGCGCACAAACCGAACGTTCGCGCCAGAATTTCCGTATCGGTCCCCCGGCCTCCATGCCGCGCGAAATCATCGATGCCTTTGCGGTGCTTAAAAAAGCCGCCGCTTACACCAACCACGAATTGGGTGTACTTCCCAAAGAAAAACGCGACCTGATTGCACAGGTGGCCGACGAAATCCTCGAAGGCAAACTCTACGACCATTTTCCGCTGGTCATCTGGCAAACCGGTTCCGGAACCCAATCCAATATGAACGTTAACGAAGTGATTGCCAACCGCGCACACGTGCTCCAAGGCCATAAATTGGGCGAAGGCAAACGCCTGCTCCATCCCAATGACGACGTCAACAAATCCCAGTCCTCCAACGACACTTTCCCCACCGCCATGCATATCGCTCTCTACAAAAAACTGGTGGAAAAAACCATCCCCGCCTTGGAAAAACTCCGGGATGCTTTGCACGAAAAAGCCGTGGAATTCAAGGATATCGTCAAAATAGGACGTACCCACTTCATGGATGCCACGCCTTTGACCCTGGGACAAGAATTTTCCGGCTATGTATCGCAATTGGACCATGGCATTCGCGCCTTGAAAAACACCCTGGCACATCTGAGCGAACTGGCTTTGGGCGGCACGGCCGTGGGTACCGGTATCAACACACCCGAAGGCTATGCCGAAAAAGTGGCACAATACATCGCCGAATTCACCGGATTGCCTTTCCGTACGGCCGAAAACAAATTCGAAGCTTTGGCCGCACACGATGCCATCGTGGAAACCCACGGTGCATTGAAACAAATCGCCGTCAGCATCAACAAAATCGCCAACGATATCCGCATGCTGGCCTCCGGACCGCGCTCCGGAATCGGCGAAATCATTATTCCGGCCAATGAACCGGGTAGTTCCATCATGCCGGGCAAAGTAAATCCCACCCAAGTGGAAGCCATTACCATGGTGGCCGCGCAGGTCATGGGCAACGATGTGGCCGTAAGCGTAGGCGGCATGCAAGGACAATTCGAACTCAACGTGTTCAAACCCATGATGATTTACAATGCACTCCAATCCGCCGACCTCCTGGCCGATGCCGCCGTTTCCTTCACCGAAAAATTGGTAAAAGGCATCAAACCCAATCTGGAACGCATACGCCAATTGGTGGACAATTCGCTGATGCTCGTAACGGCGCTCAATCCCGTCATCGGCTACGAAAAAGCCGCCGAAATCGCCAAAAAGGCCTACAAGGAAAACACTTCACTCAAAGAAGCGGCCTTGGCCTTGGGCTACCTCACCGAAGAAGAATTCGACCGCTACGTAAGGCCGGAAAAAATGGTGGGAAAAATAAATATTTGATATCACCTCTAAAACTAACGACCTGAAAACGAAGGCCAAATGGTCTGAGAGAAGGATCAAAGTTTCGGGAAATGTTTAATGTAGAAAGGAAAATAAAAAACCCGGAAGGTCTTTAAGCACTTTCCGGGTTTCTTTCTGCATCTCCCGGACCATTCAACAACGAGACCCGGAAGGTTTCCGAAAATACAGCGGCTCCTTCCGAAACCCATAACATCCGTAATACTTGCATTATCGGTGTCCCCAAAAACATGTTCTCCATTTCCCATTTCCCGGAAAACACACCGGTCATCGGTCATCAGTCAAAACTATCGATTTAACGATTCAACGGTTGCACGATTTAACAAATCTATTCAACTTTTCAACTCTTCAACTATTCAACAGAAATTATCGATTCAACGGTTTAACGATTTAACGATTTAACGACCCAACAAGCCTCCCTCCAAAAAAATCCGTATTTTTGAAAGGAATTCGGAATCACGAATATGAAAAACATTCTCATCACCGGCGGAGCCGGTTTTATCGGTTCGCATGTGGTACGGCGTTTTGTTCGCCGTTATCCGGAATATACCGTCTATAATTTGGATGCGCTCACTTATGCCGGCAATTTGATGAACCTGCGCGATGTGGAAAATGCACCCAACTACCGTTTCATCAAAGCCGACATCCGGGATTTTGACACTTTGGACCGCCTATTTGCCAAGCACCGTTTCGATGCGGTTATTCACTTGGCCGCCGAATCCCATGTGGACCGTTCCATCGAAAATCCCACGGCTTTTGTTCATACCAACGTGTTAGGCACGGTCAACCTGCTTAATGCCGCCCGCAAATATTGGAAGGACGAACCAGAAAACCATCTGTTTTATCATATTTCCACCGACGAAGTATATGGTACCTTGGGCGACCAAGGCATGTTTACCGAGCAAACTTGCTACGACCCGCGCAGCGCATACTCGGCTTCCAAGGCCTCATCGGATCATTTTGTGCGCGCCTACGGACACACTTACGGCCTGCCGGTGGTGGTCAGCAATTGTTCCAATAATTACGGTCCCTACCAATTTCCCGAAAAACTCATTCCGCTGGTTATCCACAACATCATTCACCGCAAACCCCTACCCGTTTACGGTACGGGACAAAACGTACGCGATTGGCTTTTTGTGGAAGACCATGCCAATGCCATCGATTTGATTTTCCACCAAGGCCGGAGAGGCGAAACCTACAATATCGGCGGCAACAACGAACAACGCAATATCGACGTGGTGGAAAAACTCTGCGAAATCACCGACGAAATGCTCGGTCGCACACCCGGCGAATCCAAGGCGCTTATACGTTTTGTGACCGACCGGGCCGGCCATGATTGGCGCTATGCCATCGACACCTCCAAAATACAGCGCGAATTGGGTTGGCAACCCCAAACCGGCTGGGACGAAGGCCTGCGCAAGACCGTCAAATGGTACTTGGAAAATCAAGATTGGCTCCAACAGGTAACCTCCGGTGCCTACCGTGAATATTATGATAAAATGTATAAAAAACGATTGAACGAATGAAAGGAATCATCTTGGCCGGCGGGGCCGGTACCCGCCTCTATCCGGTGACCATTACCGTCAGCAAGCAATTATTACCCGTTTACGACAAACCCATGATTTTTTATCCCCTTTCGGTGCTCATGCTGGCCGGCATCCGTGACATTTTGATTATTTCCACCCCGCGCGATTTGCCCAAATTCCGCCACCTTTTGGGCAACGGCTCCCAATGGGGCGTCCGTTTCGATTATGTGGAACAACCCTCCCCCGACGGATTGGCACAGGCTTTTATCCTGGGAAAAAAATTTATCGGCAACGACGATGTTTGTATGATTTTGGGCGATAATCTTTTCTACGGAGGCAATTTCCAAGAACTGCTTCTTCAAGCCCGGCGCACCGTGGAAAAAGAAAACAAAGCCGTGGTGTTCGGATATTATGTCAATGATCCCCAACGCTACGGTATTGCCGTATTTGACGAAGAAGGAAATGTTACGCGAGTGGAAGAAAAACCCGAAAACCCGCAAAGCCATTATGCCATCACCGGACTTTATTTTTATCCGAACGATGTGGTCAAAAAAGCCAAAAAAGTAAAACCCTCCTGGCGCGGCGAACTGGAAATCACCGATGTGAACCAAATGTTTTTGGACGAAAAACGCTTAAAAGTCCAACTCCTGGGTCGCGGCTACGCCTGGCTCGATACCGGTACCCACGATTCCCTGGCCGAAGCCACCGATTTTATACGCGTCATCGAAAAACGTACGGGACTCAAAATAGGATGCCCCGAAGAAGTGGCCTGGCGCAATGATTGGATAGGCAAAAATCATCTGCAAAAACTCATCGAACTCTACGGAAAAAGCTCCTATGCCGATTATTTGAAAAAGCTGTTGGATGAAGCCTAAAATCCGCTATGACAAAAAACTTTTGCGCGCCTGGGCTATGTACGATTGGGCCAATTCGGCCTACGCATTGGTCATCAGTTCGGCTATTTTTCCCATTTTCTACGAAAGCGTAACCCGGGTGGGCGACAACGACCGTATCTATCTTTGGGGGCTCGAATTCAAAAATACGGAACTCTACGGATATGCCTTGGCGGTCTCCTTCCTTACAGTGGCCATTCTTTCGCCCTTGCTCTCCTCCATCGCCGACTATACGGGCAACAAAAAGGTGTTTATGAAATTTTTCACCTACCTGGGCGCTTTTTCCACCATGATGCTTTTCTTTTTTACGGGACTGGAAAATGTGGTGTGGGGCCTGGGATTCAGCATTTTGGCCAGTATCGGATTCTGGGGAAGCCTGGTTTTCTACAATGCCTTCCTTCCTGAAATCGCGCCGCCCGACAAACAGGATTATGCCAGTGCCTTGGGCTTTACTTACGGTTATATCGGTTCGGTACTTTTAATGATTTTCAATTTGGTGATGATAATGAAACCCGAATGGTTCGGCATCGCCCACGACCCCACCCTTCCGGCGCGCATTTCTTTTGTGTCCGTAGGACTCTGGTGGATTCTTTTTGCCCAAATTCCTTTCCGCAAACTTCCCGACAACATCTATGACGAACCCCGTAAAATCAATCGTAAAATCCTTTTGAAAGGCTACGGAAAGCTCATTGAAGTATTACGCGAAATACGGCATCAACCGCACCTGAGGCGATTCCTGTATGCTTTTTTCCTTTACAGTTTTGCCGCCCAAACCATTTTTTATGTGGCAGGCCTTTTCGGCAGCAAGGAATTGCGCTTGCCTTCCGATAAATTGATTCTTACCATTTTAGTGGTGCAATTGGTGGGAATCGTAGGCGCCATGTCGTTTTCCAAACTGGCCGAACGCATCGGCAATATTCGCGCTTTGATCGCGGTATTGAGCATATGGGTGTTGATTACCCTGCTGGCTTATTTTCTGGACAAAAACCAGCGCTATGTGGAATATTATTTCTACGGATTGGGCGCACTGGTGGGATTGGTGATGGGGTCTATCCAAACCCTTTCGCGTTCCACCTATTCCAAAATGCTACCCGGCGACCCTTCGGTGCATACCACCTATTTCAGTTTTTACGACGTGTTTGAAAAAATCGCCATCGTGCTGGGTTCCTTCGCGTTCGGTTATCTGGAATACCTGACCGGCTCCATGAAAACGGCCATCTTGCTCATGATGATTTTCTTCGTGGCTTCGGCATTGATTTTATGGCCGCTGGAAAAGTATTGGCATAAGCAATTCGCCGTGAATAGGTAGTACTGTTTTTCGCTCCAAAAAAATAATCGAAAAGAAATTGTTTTAAACATTTTATTAATAATTTTTACTCATCCTCACGGAGATATTTATTAAATCCATATCCAATTGTTGAACATTTCTTATGCCCGGCGTTATCCTTATCCGTCCTGTAAATTTCAAGGAAAAACCTATCTTTGACAAGGAAAATACGGTTTATGACAAAAAATCGAAACGAGCCTCGAACGCTCTCGCCCAAAAATCTCTGGAAAAAGCGCAAATGGGATATCCTGTTTGTGGCATTTGTGGCCTACATGTTGTTGGTACCGCAAAATCCCGTTCGCCTGAAACTTACCGAATGGATGGGAGCCGCCCGTATCCAAATCGAAGGATTGGAACGCAAAGCTTCCGAACAAATTCCCTTGGATACCCGCGATTGGCAATGGAAATTGGCCGACGCCTCGGACCGGATTACACCGCTTTCGGAATATCAAGGACAAGTTATCCTGATCAACTTCTGGTCGGTGGGATGTCCGCCTTGTGTGGCCGAATTACCATCTTTGGAAGAACTCTATAAAGAATACGGCGATCGCGTGGTATTTCTCTTTGTTTCCTACGATAGCCCGCAACGTGCGTTGGGTTTTCTGGAAAACAAACATATAGACATTCCGGTGGTTTTTCCCGTTTCGGCCGTTCCGCCGAAAATGAAAACCGGTGTTATTCCCACTACGGTGATCATCGATAAGTCGGGCAAAATACGCACCCGAAAAACCGGCGCCATGAACTGGACTTCCGGCAAGGTAAAACGTTTTCTCGACAAATTGCTTAACGAATGAAATTCATCGCGCTTATTCCCGCCCGCTTACAATCGGAACGTTTTCCGGAAAAATTATTGCAGGATCTGAATGGCAAACCCGTCATTCTGCGCACCTATGAAAGTGTTAGCGCCACCGGAGTGTTCGATGAAGTGGTGGTTGCCACGGGTGACGAACAAATCGCGGAGGTAATTTTAAATGGTGGCGGTGAAGTTTTCGTTAACCGCAGGGCACATCCCTCCGGAACCGACCGTATTGCCGAAGCCGCCGAACATTTGGAAGCCGATATCGTGGTCAATATCCAAGGCGACGAACCCTTTGTTTCGCTCGACGATATGCGGCGTATTCGCGAAACCTTTGAAGCCGATTCCGAAAAACAAATCGATATCCTAAGCTTCTGCCGTCCCATTACCCGTCAAGATGAATTCATGAACCCCGACAGTGTGAAGGTGGTCACCGGTCCCGAAGGTTTTGCCCTATACTTTTCCCGCGCTCCCATCCCCTATCCCCGCGACGGCCGGCTGCGCCATGCTTGCCGCCATATTGGCATATATGCCTTTCGCCGTGATGTGCTTCGACGCGTGGCTCAATTACCGCCCTCCCGCCTCGAACAAATCGAGAAATTGGAAAACCTGCGTTTCCTGGAAAACGGTTACCGTATCAAAATCCTTGAAACCCGTTTCCCCTACGCAGGCATCGACACCCCCGAAGACCTGGAAAAAGCACGCAAACAATGGAAATGAAACCCTCCAAAACCCGCATGTGGATAAAGGCATTGCGCCTTCGTACGCTTCCCTTGGCTTGGGCCGGCATTATCGCCGGCTCGTCCGTGGCCGCCGCCGAAGGAAAATTCCGTTGGGATATTTTTGCAGGTGCCCTGCTTACCGCCTCCCTTTTCCAAATCCTTTCGAATCTGGCCAACGATTACGGCGACGGCATAAAAGGAACCGATAACGAACAACGCCAAGGACCGCTTCGAGCCTTGCAATCCGGCCTTATCTCACCCGCCGAAATGAAAAAAGCCGTGCTATTAACAGCTTTGCTATCGCTTCTCTCGGCCGTTATCTTGCTTTGGATGGCTTTCGGGAATGTTAACCTTATGTTTGCCGTTTATTTGATCCTGGCAGGCGCCGCCATTTGGGCGGCCATAAAATACACCGTAGGGCGAAGCGCCTACGGATATGTGGGACTGGGAGATTTGTTTGTGCTTCTTTTTTTCGGATTCGTGGCCGTGGCGGGCTCCTATTTTCTCTACACCCACCGGTGGGATACGGACATTGTTCTTCCTTCCCTGGCCATCGGATTTATGAGTATGGCCGTATTGAATATCAATAATATACGCGACAGGGAAACCGACATTCTTTCCGGCAAAAAGACCATACCGGTGCTCATCGGCCTGCATAATGCTTTTGCTTATCACAGGGCCTTACTGTCGGGAACCATGCTTGCGCTGCTTTATTTCGGCATCAAACACAATTGGGCTCCCTGGAAATTCATGGTCCTGATACCTCCGCTTATCCTTTTTCTGCAATCCTATTCGCTGCAAAAAAACAATAGCGCACCCGCCTACAACCGGATGCTCAAAAACACGGCCATGTTTACCCTCTTGACCGCATTATTGTTTGCCGCCGGGAATATCTTTTAACCGGAATTATAAATCCTTTTTATCTTTCTTTTTCCCTGCGCGCATAATAATCACCGTTACCCAAATAGCCATAATGGTTATTACCAAGAAAAATGAAGCACCTAAAATATTGGCCAATGTCCAGTCAACTAAGGGTAAAAACATAATTTTTCGATTTTAAATTTTCGGTATAAAAATAAGAAAAATATTTTTATTCGAATCCAATATTCGTAATGAGCGTAATATCAGCTTTTCAAAAATTCAAACCACGCCCCCTCCTATAACTTTGGCTTTCTCGGTTTTTTTATAATTTTACCGGAATAAATACGTTTATCAATTAAATATCTCGGAGGTTTTATATATGAACAAACATCATCTTTTGCTATATGGATTAGTCATACTAACCCTCTGGTTCACGGGTTCTTGTAGAAAAAAATTCCAATACGAGCCCGCCCGGGGACGCTTCCGGACCAACGTGGACACTTTGTTCCTGGATTCGGTGTTTACGCATACATCATCGCCTACTTATTCATTTAAAATATATAACACTTCCCATGAAAACATTTCCATTCCCTTTGTGGGCTTGGAAAACGGGTCATCCTCTTTTTACCGGCTTAATGTGGACGGAATGGCGGGGCGCACATTCAGAAACGTGGAAATTCCGGCAGGCGACAGCATTTTCGTTTTTGTGGAGGTAACGGCCGACATTTCACGGCTCCCGGACCCCGTGTATGAGGAAAACCTTATTATTGGCGGCGATGGGGCCGAAAAAAAAGTTTTGCTGACGGCATTTGTGAAGGATGCCTTGTTCCTTTATCCGGAACGCTACAACCGCCATCAAACCGATTCCATCACGGTGGCCACCGACGGCAACGGAAATCCCATACGCGTGTCCGGCTTTTTGCTGGACTCCGACACCACAATTACGGATGCAAAAGCCGTGGTCATTTATGGACATCTGGGAATTCCCCGCGGCGTTACTTTGCACATTAGCGAAGGAGCGCATTTGTATTTTCACTACAATTCGGGCATAGTGGTCTACGAAGGCGGACGTTTGGACATCGAAGGCAGTCATACCCGGCCGGTGATTCTGGAAGACGACCGCATGCAACCCGAATATGAAAAGGCGCCCGGAATGTGGAATTTTATTTGGTTCCAACAAGGCTCCTCGGGCAACCGTATTCGCCATACCATCATCAAAAACACTTTGGCCGGCATCATCGCCCATCCGGCCGACAGCCTCGCCGTGCCCGTGGTTGAATTGGAAAACACCCGAATTTACAATGCCCAAGCCTTCGGAATCTTTGCCGCCGCATCGTATGTGACCGGCGACAACGTGGTGATCAACAACTGCGGATCATCGGCACTGCGCATTCATTTGGGCGGACGGTACCGCTTCCGGCATTGTACGTTTGCCAATTACGGTCCTGGAATTCGAGGACCCGAAGACGCCGCGGTATATATCAGCAATTACTACGACACTTATGACAACACCGGCCGTCCCGTCCGTCTGGTAAACGACCTGGAAGATTGCCTTATTGCCAACAGCATCATTTACGGAAACCGCAACACCGAATGGATGGTGGCCCGTGACGACAACGCCGCTTGCGCCTATTTTGTACAAAACAGCCTCATCCGTTTCGACGATCCCATGAACCAAATCCAAGAGGATTTCACCGATTTCGCCAATCCGCAACATTATGCGGACATTCTCCTCAACGGCCGGCCGGATTTTCATATCCCGGAAGAAAACGACCTCCATATAGGCATGCAAAGCGATGCCATCGGCCTGGCCGACCCCGCCGTGGCCGCCTCCGTTCCCTTGGACCTGGACGGAAACGACCGAACCGCCCATCCCGACGCCGGCGCATACCAACACCGGGATTTCGACGACAATTAAAACCGGATGTCAAGCTTTTTCGCTAAGCCCGGATGATTTCGTATCTTTGTACATATTTCAAAAGCCGTTCATGGAAATCGTTTTGACTTTTCTGCGCATGACAGGAGCCTATTTCCTGTTGTTGAAAAAAGCTTTGACGCGCCCCCAAAAGATGAAAATTTTTTGGGAAAATTATTTTCGTGAACTGGACGATATCGGACTGAAAACCGTAGGACTCATTTCCTTTATTTCCTTCTTTATCGGTGGGGTTGTGGTGATTCAAACGGCTTTGAACCTGGACAATCCGCTCATCGATCCTTCGCTTATCGGTTTTGCGGCGAAGCAATCGGTGGTATTGGAATTCTCCCCCACCCTGAGTTCGGTGATTTTGGCGGGCATTGTAGGTTCGTATATCGCTTCCACCATCGGCACCATGCGCATCAGCGAACAAATAGATGCCTTGGACGTAATGGGCATCAATTCGGCCAACTACCTGATTCTGCCCAAAATCTTGGCCGCCGTTACCTTTTATCCTTTTCTCATCATCGTGAGCATGTTCCTCGGCGTACTCGGCGGTTGGGTGGCCGGATTGGTGACGGGACTGGTTTCCACACCCGATTATATCCAAGGAATCCGTATGGGCTTCGATCCGTTTCATTTCACCTATTCCATGATCAAGACGGTCATTTTCGCCTTCCTCATTGCCACCATTCCTTCCTTTTTCGGATATTATGTGAAGGGAGGTTCGCTGGAAGTGGGACGCGCCGCCACCAAAGCCGTGATTTGGACCAGTGTGATGATTGTACTTTGGAATTATATCTTAACCCAATTATTGCTGAGCTGATGATCGAAGTAAAAAACTTACGAAAATCCTTCAACGGACACGAAGTGCTCAAAGGCATTTCGGCCGTGTTCGAAAAGGGGAAAACCAATATGATCATCGGCCAAAGCGGTTCGGGTAAAACCGTTTTTCTAAAATCCATTCTAGGTCTTATCACACCCGACAGCGGCGAAATTTCGTTCGACGGACGCATATGGTCGCAACTCTCACCAAAGGAACAAGCTCAAATCCGCAAGGAAATCGGCGTGGTTTTTCAAGGGAATGCACTCTTCGACTCCTACAATATCGAAGAAAATATCAGTTTTCCGCTGCGCATGTTTACCAACAAAACGGAAAAAGAAATCATCGAAAGGGTCAACGAGGTGTTGGAACAAGTGGCCTTGCCGGGCATCAACAAAAAATATCCGGCTGAAATTTCCGGTGGTCAACAAAAGCGCGTGGCCATAGCCAGGGCCATTGTCATGTATCCCAAATACCTGTTTGCCGACGAACCCAACTCGGGTCTCGACCCCAAAACCGCCATCCGCATCGACGACCTGCTGCACGACCTTACCGTTCAATACGACACCACCACCCTGATCAATACCCACGATATGAATTCCATCATGGAAATCGGCGAAAAAATCATATTGCTCAAAGACGGCGTAAAAGCCTGGGAAGGCACCAAAGACGATATTTTCTTCTCCGACAATCCCGACCTCAACGATTTTATTTTCTCCTCCGAACTGTTTAGGAAAGTGAAAGAAGTAATCCGAAAAGTGGGCGGCTTATGACGGGTTTGGTTATCAAATCAACGGGAAGTTTCTACGATATCCTGGGAGATGACGGCAAGACCTACAAAGCACGCATTCGCGGGAAATTCCGTCTCAAAGGCCTTCGTACCACCAATCCCGTGGCCGTGGGTGATAAGGTTAACTTTCATCTAAAAGACGACGGAACCGCCGTCATCGACGATATTCTGCCCCGCCGCAATGCCTTGATGCGTAAGGCTACCAACCTCTCGCGCAAATACCATCTCCTTGCCGCCAATATCGACCGTGTGTTTGTGGTCTATACCCCCAAATATCCCGAAACCCTGCTTTCGTTTATCGACCGGATTCTGGTTTCGGCCGAAGCTTTCGGCATACCTCCCGTTTTGGTAATCAACAAAATGGACCTTTTCGAAAAGGATGAAGAAGCCCTGGCCAAAATCCGTGATTTCAAGAGAATTTATGCTCCCACGGGTTATCCCATTCTGGAAGTGTCGGCGCTGAGCGGCTACGGTTTGGAAAAACTCATCGATATGACCGGCGATGGCATTTCGGCCTTTGCGGGCAACTCCGGAACCGGTAAAAGCAGCCTTATCAATGCGCTTAATCCCGCACTGAATATCAAAACCGGGGATATTTCGCAAGCTCACCGACAGGGACGCCACACCACCACCTTCGCCCAATTGCATCCCCTGCCCCATGGCGGCTATATCATCGATACGCCGGGCATTCGCGCTTTCGGCACCATCGATATCGACGAAAAGGAATTGCGCCATTATTTCCCCGAAATGAAAAGGCATCAACATCAATGTAAGTTCAACAATTGCCTGCACCTCAACGAACCGGGTTGTGCCGTCAAACCCCTTGTAAATACCAAGGAATTGGCCGGGGAAAGATACCGCTCCTATTTGGATATTCTGAACGAAATTCGCGAAAACAACGGACCCTATCGCCAAAAAAAGTTTTAGTATGAGAACCGTAGTACAACGCGTCAGCAAAGCCTCCGTACATATCGTCGGACGGGAAACCGCCCGTATAGGCCAGGGACTACTGGTCCTGCTGGGAATAGAAGAAGCCGACACCGAAGAAGATGCACGGTGGTTGGTTCATAAATTACATAACCTTCGCATTTTTTCCGACCCCGAAGGCAAAATGAACCTGTCGGTGGAAGACATCGGCGGCGAAGTATTGATTGTGAGCCAATTTACCCTTCATGCCAAAACCAAAAAGGGTTTCCGTCCTTCGTTTGTGCATGCCGCCAAACCCGAAAAAGCCGTTCCACTTTACGAATTCTTCATCCGGCTTTTCGAAGAAAAAATGCCCGGACGTATCCAAACGGGCCGTTTTGGAGCCATGATGCAAATACATCTGATCAACGACGGACCCGTCACCATCATTATCGACACCAAAAACAAAGAATAAATCCTTACCATGAGCTGGAAAGAAATCCAAAACGAAGTGGACAACTGGATCAAAACCGTAGGCGTCCGCTATTTTAATGAACTGACCAACATGGCACTGCTTACCGAAGAAGTGGGTGAAGTGGCCCGCATTATCGCCCGCCGCTATGGCGAACAAAGCGAAAAACCTTCGGATAAGGAGAAAGACCTGGGCGAAGAACTGGCCGACGTGCTTTTCGTGGCCATTTGCCTGGCCAACCAAACCGGCGTGGACCTGGATAAAGCCTGGTCCAAAAGAATGGAAAACAAAACCCGGCGCGACAAAGACCGCCATGCACGGAATCCCAAACTCAAATGAATAATGACCGGTGCTTTTTTCGGGAAACATGTTTTTTCTGTTGAATAGTTGAAAAGTTGAACAGATTTGTTAAACCGTGCAACCGTTAAATCGTTAAACCGATTTTTTTCCTGTCGAACAGTTGAATAGACCGGTGACAGGTGACCGATGACGGTTGCTAAATTCGGGAAACGGAGCACGGGAAACGGTTTTTTAGTGAAAGAGTGAAGGAGTTTTAGAAATGAACAATGAACAATTTTTCCAAAACCCCAAATTCTTCTCTCCGTGGGAGTCATATGCCCCCATAAGGACTCGTTCCGACCTTTGTGATAACTCCCCAATCCGGACATAATTAACCACGAATTTCACCAATTAACACGAATAATCTTTGTATTCATTCCACCTTTAATGACTAAAAGCTTGAAAAAGTTAAAATTAAGGTTAAAGTTAAAGTTTTCCAGTTTAACGGTTCAACGATTCAACGGTTTAACAGATAATTACCGGTTTAACGATTGCATCCGCCTGAGGCGGACACGGCGATTTAACGCTCAAAAATGAGGAAAAAGGAATAAGGAGAAAGGGAAAAGAAAACTCATAAAACAAATGTTCTAATCATCAGTAAATCAACCTGTTTGACTTTTCAACTTTTCAACAGAATTCACCGATTTAACGATTGCATCCGCCTAAGGCGGACACAGCGATTTAACGGTTTAACGGTTTAACGATTTAACAGAAATTCCTCATCTATTCAACTTTTCAACCCTTCAACTATTCAACAGAAATTATCGATTTAACCTCCCCCTCCATCATCCCTCCTTCACCGCCCTAAGCATTTCGCGTTTTCCGGGCGGACCGGGAAGCCTTTCCACCCGGAAACCGGCGGCTTGCAAATCCCGGCGAACCTGCCCCTTGGCCACATAAGTGACCCATACCCCACCCGGCACCAAAGACCGATACATATGCGTAAATAATTCCGGCGTCCAAAGCTCGGGTTGCGTGGCCGGACTGAAAGCATCGTAATAGATTACATGATAACGGCTCTCCCGGAAAGGAAAGTCTTGAACGTCGCAACAATGTTTTGACAAGCGGAAAAAATCAGCCATAAGCGCTTCGGAATCGCAATCCAAGGTATGAAGGCGGTGAAAAAATGTTTTTTCATCCTCATTGCGGGCATAATCCAATTTTTCCCATTCCTTTAAAGGAAATTTATCCACCGCATCGTATCGTACCCGAACGCCCGTTCCCTTCATCCGCCGGTAGGTCAGAAGCGCATTCAAACCCGTGCCCAATCCCATTTCAAAAAAATGCAACCGGTCGGTTTGGGGATGGTTTTTTCTGAAAAAATCAAGTCCCGCTCCGATAAACACATGCATACTTTCGGTGACCGCGCCATGAACGGAATGATAAGTCTCCGCAAAACGCGAATGTCGCACCGTGGGACTTCCGTCGGATGTGGAAATCAAGTCAAGTCTGTGATTTGTCATAAATGGCAATTTCGTAAAAATTTTTCATATCGAATGGTATCTTTCCCGAAACATTTCATGTTTGTTTTAAATAAAATTTGAAAATATAGATTTTTATACATTTTTCAATAAATCATGATTAAATTTAAAATTAAACAATTCAACTCTTATTTTTATTCTTATGATTTAAATATTTGAATTTTTGACGCAAAAATATTATATTTGCTTTACGAAAAACCCGTACCCTATGAAAGACCCGGATGACCTTATTATCATTGAAAAAATCAAGCAGTCGAGACTTCCCGAAACCGATTTATCCGATATCAAATTCGGTACCATTTTTACCGACCATATGTTTATAGCCGATTACCGGAACGGACGCTGGGAAAAACCCAAAATCATTCCTTATCAAGCCCTTCCCATGGCGCCGTCGGCCAAGGTGTTACATTACGGACAAGCCGTGTTCGAAGGCATGAAGGCCTACAAAGATGCGGAGGGCAATGTTTTCCTCTTTCGTCCCGACAAAAACATGAAACGCCTTAACCGCTCCGCCGAGCGCCTGGCCATGCCCACCGTTCCGGAAGAATATTTCATGGCCGGATTGAAAAAACTGGTGGAACTGGATCAAGACTGGATTCCGGCCGAATACGGTTCGTCGCTTTACCTGCGTCCGGTCTATTACGCTATTTCCGACGAAATTGCCGCTTCTCCCTCGCAGGATTACCGCTTCGTGATCCTGGCATCACCCGCACAAGCCTACTACACCGGCGATGTAAAGGTAAAAGTGGAAGAACATTACAGCCGCGCTTGTAGCGGAGGCGTGGGTTTTGCCAAGGCCGCCGGCAATTATGCCGCTCAATTCCTGGCCACAGAAAAAGCCAAAAAGGAAGGATTCAAACAAATCATCTGGACCGACTCCAAAACCCATGAATTCGTGGAAGAAGCCGGCACTATGAACCTGTTTTTCCGTATCGACGACACATTGATCACCGCACCCACCAGCGATCGCATCCTCCACGGCGTTACGCGCGAGAGCATCATCCGCCTGGCCGAAGACAACGGCATGAACGTGGAAGTTCGCCGCCTGACCGTGGACGAAGTCATGGATGCCGCACGCGGCGGACGCCTGATGGAAATCTTCGGCTCGGGTACCGCCGCCACCGTATTACCCATCACGGGTATCGGATATCGCGACGAATATTACGAACTTCCCGAACCCCAAGTCAATTACGCTTCCCGCCTCAAAAAAATGTTGATGGACATTCAATACAACCGCGCAGAAGATCCTTACGGATGGCGCGTGCCCGTGGTGCTGAAAAAACAGTGATTCAAGACGATTTACCCAAATCGTTCAAAATAACACGAGCGGCTTCTTCGGAAGCCGTTTTTTCTTTTAGCATGGCGGCCAATTCTCGGTAATGAGCCAGCATTTCTTCCCTGGCATCACCATGGTCCAAAGCATTCAAATGTTCCGCTACGGATTCCGTATTAAAATCATGCTGTAAAAGCTCAGGCACCGCCGGACGATCCAAAATCAGGTTGACCAGGGAAAAATATTTGATTTTGACCAAATGCTTTCCTATGTGGTATTGCAAGGGATGGGTACGATATCCCACCACTTGCGGCACCCCGAAGAGCGCCGTCTCCAAAGTGGCCGTTCCCGAAGTCACCACCGCCATATGCGCATGGGCAAGCAAATCATAGGTCTCATCGAAAACGAGGGGCGTATCTTCCCGCAAGCCGTAGCGTTCGTATATGGCTCGCTCCAAGGAAGGCGCACCGGCCACCACAAACCTGTATGCGGGAAATTTATCCGGCAACGACATCATAAGGGGAAGCATATGCCTGATTTCCTGACGGCGGCTTCCGGGCAACAAGGCCACCAAGGTTTTTTCGTCCCAGCCATGACGCGCCAAAAACGTTTGACGCTCGGGCGGCCGGTAAAGTACCGTTTCTTCCGCCACGGGATTGCCCACATACACGGCCTCGATGCCATGGCGACGGTAGAAATTCACCTCAAAGGGCAAAATCACCAACATACGGTCCACATACCGGCGAATCAGTTCCACACGGCCTTCCTTCCAAGCCCACATTTTGGGCGAAATGTAATAAAACACCTTATAACCGCGCCGCTTGGCCCATTTGGCCATCCGCAGGTTAAAACCCGGATAATCCGTCAATATCACCGCATCGGGCCGCATCCGGTCGATAGCCTGCCGCACCCGGCGAAAATTTCGCCGGATGGTCCCCAAATGGGTAAGCACATCCCAAACGCCCATAAAAGCCATATCGCGATAATGTATCACGGGAGATTTACCGGCGGCTTCGGCCATCTTGTCGCCTCCTGCAAAAGCAAATTCCGCCCGGGGATCCCGCCGGCCGATAGCTTTTATCAAATACGAAGCATGCAAATCTCCGGACGCCTCGCCTGCAATCAAAAAATATTTCATATAAGCTTATCTCTCCACAAAATTAATTCAATTCCTTAAATTTAATCCGATACATCAAAACCGCCATTACAATAAATTCCTTTAAACGGTGTAAGTAGTGTCTCATATACAAACCGATTCAATGCTTAGCCGGTTCCGGGTTAGTCGATCACTAATATTTTTAATATCTCTTTAACTATGTACACAATACTTGATGCCGCAAGAATACTACGAAAATAATTTAACAACCTGTATACAATTTATTCAAAAAAAATCCGCCTCCCGAAAGAGAGACGGATTCTTAATAGAGGTTGTTTTGAATTATTTTTTCTTTCCCTTATGAATCTTCGAAAAGCGTTTCTTCATCAAATCATACATAACGGGTGTGGCCACAAACAACGAAGAGTAGGTACCCACAATTACCCCGATCATCAAGGCGAAAATAAATCCGCGGATGCTGTCGCCGCCGAAGATGAATTCCACCAGCAACACCAGGAAGGTGGTGAAAGAGGTGTTCAGCGTACGCGAAAGGGTGCTTCCCAAAGCTTTGTTGATCACTTTTTTGGGATCCCAGGAGGGATGCAAGCGGAAAAATTCCCTGATTCGGTCGAAAATCACCACCGTGTCGTTCAACGAATAACCGATCACCGTCAGTATGGCCGCAATAAAGGCTTGGTCCACTTCCATATCGAAAGGCATGATTTTGTAGGTAAGCGAGAATACGCCCAATACGATAAGTACGTCGTGAACCAATGCCGTGATGGCACCCACACTGAATTCCCAATATTTGAACCGTACGAGAATGTAGATAAAGATGGCCAACAGGGAGAAGATAATGGCCCAAACGGCTCCTTTTTTGATGTCGTCGGCGATGGTGGGCCCCACTTTGATGGATTGCATCAGTCCGTAGGCTTTTTCGCCTTTGGTACTGATAAAATCGTCGTAGGTCATGCCTTTGGGTAAGTAGGGTTTAAGGCCTTCGTAGAGTTTTTGTTGCACTTCGCGGTCAGCTTCCTCGCCCGTTGCATTGATTTTGTATTTGGTGGTGATTTTCAATTGATTGGCCGCACCGAAGGTTTTGACTTCCGGCTTGATTTGATGACCGTTTTCCACGAATACTTTACCCAATTCGTCGGCCACTTCGTTGGCGCTAATGGCTTGCGGGAAACGAACGGTATAGGTACGGCCACCTACAAAGTCCACGCCCGGGTTCAGGCCTTGTGTAAAGATGGAAGCCAAACCGATGGCAATCAATGTGCCGGAAACCATATAGGCCAGTTTGCGTTTTTCCAGGAACGGAAAGTCCACATTTACAAGCCAGTTTTCGGTAAATTTGGTGGAGAAGGTCATGCGCTTGCCTTTGTCCAGCCACCATTCGATAAAGATACGCGAAAGGAAGATGGCCGTAAACAGGGATGCGAGGATACCGATGATCAAGGTGGTGGCAAAACCCTGAATGGGTCCCGTACCGAACACAAACAGGATAAAACCGGTGATCAAGGTGGTGATGTTGGCATCCAGGATCGACGACAAGGCGTTTTTATAACCGTCGGCTATGGCCGCCCTGATATTTTTTCCGGACCTGAGTTCTTCACGTATCCTTTCATAAATAAGCACATTGGCATCCACCGCCATACCGATGGTCAGTACGATACCGGCAATACCGGGTAAGGTCAATACCAGTTTCAAGCTCGACAAAATGCCGAACACATACAACAGGTTGATGAGCAATACCACGCCGGCCACCACACCGGCACCACCGTAGTAGAAAATCATCCAGAGAATCACCAGCAACAATGCAAAGGCAAAGGCCACCTTACTTTGGTGAATGGCTTCCTTACCCAAGGTGGGACCTACAATTTCCGATTGAATAATGTCGGCCTTGGCGGGCAATTTACCGGCGCGCAACACATTGGCCAAGTCTTTGGCTTCTTCGATGGTAAAGTTTCCGGTAATTTCCGACCGTCCGCCCGAAATAGGTCCGTTGGTTACCGTGGGCGCCGAGTAAACCACTTTGTCCAACACGATGGCAATGGTGGATCCGTTCTTGTAGGCTTCGCCCGTCATTTTTTCCCAAATCTTGGCGCCTTTGGCGTTCATGGTCATCGACACCGCCGGTTTGTTCAAACGGTCGAAACTTTGGCGGGCATCGGTAATCACATCGCCGCTCAGCGGAGGAATGCCGTCGGCATTGCCCGTTATTACATATAAAGGTATAATATCGGCTTTTTCGTCACGCTTACCCCATAGGAATTGAGCGAAACGCAAGTTGTCGGGACGGGCTTTCACCACTTCCGGGTCTTGGAGATAGCGATTGACCTTGGCCGTATCCTTGATGGCAAAATAACCCAGCACCGGACCGTAGCCGCCTTTTACGATAAGCGACGAAAGCGATGCCGTAGCGGCTTGGGTGCTGTCGGTGGCATTGCCGTATTTGCGCGCAATGATTTGATCCACCGTTTGGATATAAGGCAAATAATCCTCCTGCTTGTAGCCGGGCCAAAATTCCAATTGCGCCGTGGATTGCAACAGTTTTTTGATACGTTCGGCATCCTTCGCACCGGGCAGTTCCACCAGGATACGTCCACTTTTGCCCAAACGCTGAATATTGGGCGAAGTAACACCGAATTTGTCGATACGTTTACGCAACACCTCGAAGGCGCTCACCATGGCTTCGTCCACCTTCTCGCGAATCACCTTTTTGGCTTCACTGTCGGGCATACCCGGCTCAATGTCACCGGCCAATTTCTTGTTGCCGAAAATGCGCGGATCGCTCAATTTTTTGCCGCTTTCCTTGGCCACTTTGTCCCAGGCTTCGAAAAACAGATCCAAGTAGGGTTTGTCGCTGGATTTCTGTGCATCGTCGGCCATTTTCAGCGCACGGTTAAAATCGGGATCGTGCGAATGATTGGCCAAATCTTTCAAAATATCTTTAACGGATATTTGAAGGATAACGTTGATACCCCCTTGCAGGTCCAATCCCAGGTTCATTTCGCGTTTCTTCACCTCGTCGTAGGTGAATTTCATGCCCAGCAGATTGTACACCGGCAGTTTATTCAACGAATCCAAATATTGTTTTTCCTTCTTGAAGTCACCATTGGCATATTGATGCGCCTGCTTCTTGACGCGCATGCCTGCAAATGTGAACGACAACTGGTAGATACTCAACAAAGCCAGCAATATGGCAAACGTTTTGATAAGTCCTTTTCCTTGCATTATTCTTTATTTTTCTTTACAAAGCGCAAATATATGATTTCGAGCCGTATTATACAATTCCCCGGCGCAGGTTTTATCCGCTTCTGGCTCCACGGGTTTTTTCGTGCCTATTTCCCGCCATGATTTTCTATATCATATTCGGATTTTTAGGGCGCGTCCCTTCCCCGGGCCAACGCACAAGGCCGCGGGTCGGGTGCTCCGCTAATAGTTCGCTCGGGTCTGCTCTCGGTCGGCATGCGGCGTACGGTGGCTTCCGTTGGTCGCCTCC
>JAADEB010000160.1 GCA_013153655.1 Chlorobiota bacterium | reverse complement strand
GGAGCACCCAAGGCGCCCAAACAGTTCCGCAATGTCGATGCTTACCAATATGGTTTTGACCTGATGTTGGGGGTGATACTGACACCCGAATTTTCGTTTCGTGCCGACGGTTCGTATATCTATGCTTGGAACCTGAGTCTTGATGAGCCTTTGGCCCAAGTGGCGCCACCCATGGCACATTTGGAGCTTAAATACAATAAGAATACCTATTGGGCCAGCTTACGTAGCGAAATGGTGGCCAAGCAAAAACATTATGCACCCAGCTTCGGTGAAACCGCCACCCCGGGACACGTAAAATGGGATTTACGTGCCGGTTGGATTCCCAACGAACATTGGAGCTTGGGGGCCGCCATGCTCAATATGTTTAATGCCACTTACTATAATCACTTGAATTTTGCCTTCAAAAATGCCGATGATCTGAATGGTCGTAGAATCTACGAGCCGGGACGAAGTTTTAGTTTTTACATTAAATACAAGTTTTAATACATGAAATCCATGAATCCGACCTTGTCAGCCTTTTCCGTAAATGTGGGTTTATGGTTTCCATGGGGCTTGCCTAATGCAATGGAAAGTGATTGGCCGGGCCGTTGCGGAGAGGCGCCTTCCGCAGCGGCGGCAAGCCTTTAAAATGAAAATATATAATCATTCTTTCTTTTGAAATTAAATTTAAAAACCAATAGTTATGAAAAAACAAATTCAAAAATTTTCGATTTTATTCGTTCTGGCAGGCATTCTTAGCCTGACCGGATGTAAAAAGGACGATCCCATCGTGAATACCCACGATGATGCCTATGGAGATGTCATTCTCAAAAAAATGAGTATGATGGGTAATGTAAAATATTTGCCTATTTTCTTCGCCGGTGGTGAAGGAATCGTAGGGGATGAGAGTACGGTTACCGCTCCCGACGGTACCGTTTATACGCTCAAAGAATTTTGGGCCGGCCCCGGTATTTTGACGGGTAAAGGTGAAATGAAGAATGTTTTTGATTTTGCCGGCACTTATACCTTTAAACTCAAATTCGACGACGGTTATGTGAAAGAAGTAACCGACGTGTTGGAAAATGTGGAAATCGGTATTCCTTTCATCCAAAGTTTTAGCAGGGATACCGGTGAGATTACCGTCAGCTGGGCGGCGGTTCCCGGAGCCGACCTCTATTGTGTGAAACTTACCGAATTGGATATTGCCGGTACCAAGCCGTTATTCAAAATGGCCCAACTTCCCACCGACCGCACTTCCTATACCATTCATTTGGACGGTGGACAGGGATGGCTTCGCCCCGTGTCCGATCTTCAATCCGGTACCGAATATTACATTGTGGTAGCGGCCAAAAAAGTGGAAGAAGGTAAGGAAGTTTCCGGCAAAAGCCATGATTTTCAAACCAGTTCATGTAACAAAATAAAATTCACCTATTAAACCGGTAAAATGCTTGTGTAGCATAATTCAAGGAAAAAGCCATACTCCGGGGGCGATGCGGCCAACAAAGCTAACCCGGAAGTATGGCCTCCTTTCCTCCGAACGGACGGAATAACTGTCCGCACGGGGTTTTGGTTTACAAAAATATTATTTATAATCAATTTAAACAAGGATAGATATAATCAATCGTAAAAAGAAAACATAATATGAAACATAAATTTTTTCTTTTCATGCTGCTGAGTTTAACCTCATATTTTCTGCATGCTCAAACCATAGATGTGGAAGGACGTATCATGGATGCCGAAACCGGTGAAGCTATTGCCGGAGCCAATATTTATTTGAAGGATAATCCCGCAAAAGGAACTTCTTCGGATATAAACGGTCATTTTGTGTTGAAAAATATTCCGGTTAATGCCGTTGTGGTAATCAGTTCTTTGGGATATGAAACCCAAACTTATAAAGCCTCGCAAATGCCGAAAGTAATCAAAATGAAAGTGAAGGCGGACCAATTGGAACAAGTGGTATTAACGGCTTCCGGAAGTCCGCAAAAAAGGAAGGAAGTTCCCGTGTCTATCAGCCAAATTTCTGCTGCGGAATTGGAAGAAATCAATCCGGTTTCATTGGAAGAAGTGCTCAATCGTGCTCCCGGCGTGATGATGGTGGATTTGGGTAACGAACAGCATTCCATGTCCATACGCCAACCTATTAGTTACAAGAGTGTTTATTTGTATCTGGAAGACGAATTACCCATCCGCACCGTGGGATTATTTAACCATAATGCTTTGATTGAAATCAACCATGCTGCACTGAAAAAGGTGGAAATAATCCGTGGTCCCTATTCCGCACTCTACGGAAGTGATGCCATTGGCGGCGCTATCAATTTTATTACCAAGGACCCATCTGTCGAACCCTTATATAAATTTTACGGTGTCATCAACAATATAGGTTTTCGCAAAATTGGCGGTTTGGCCTCCGGAACCCGAGGATCTACCGGTTTGTTGGGTTCCTTGGAATATAGCGGACGCCATAACGGTTACCGTGAACATTCCGATTATGATAAAATTTCCGCTTTCTTCAAAATGACCAATCGCCTTAATGATAAAATGTCCGTTAAATCAGTGCTTAATTTCATTAATTATAAAACCGATATGACAGGGGGACTGGATAGTACTTACTTCTATTCCCAAGATTATACTTCCCAATACCGGTTTACTTACCGCAAAGCTACCGCATTGCGTTATTACTCCCGACTGCACTACGATTGGAATGAACATAATCATTTGAAAGCTACTGTTTTTGCGCGTTATAATGTAATGGGACAGAATCCGCATTACCGGATTAAAAACGATCGTCACGATCCTCATCTTGCCCATGGCCAAATCAATGAAAACAGTTTTTACAGCATAGGATTTAACATAACCGACGATTATCAGAACGGACCGTTTAAAGCTACCGGTGGTATTTCCGTCGACAGAAGTCCTTCGTCCTACTGGGCCAAATATATTCGCGTTCATCGTACCGATGATCGCATCTATGACACTTATGAAGAAACCGATTCGCTTCTCACCGATTACGATGTGAAAATCTGTAACCGCGCGGCTTTTGCCAGTGCCGAATACAAATTAACGGATGCCTTTAAGCTTCTGGGCGGCTTCCGCTATGATTACATCGCCTATGATTTGGATAATCATTTGGATGCTTCGGCCTATTCCGGTGCACCCGATTCCAAAGATGTTTTTAAGGCCTTTACACCTCGCCTGGGTATGGTGCTCAAAGCGGATGATCACCTGAGTTTTTATGCCAATTACAGCAAAGGATTCCGTCCTCCGGAGGTGGGAGAATTATATCGCGGAGTAAAAGTTCCGAGCTTGGATCCCGTGTATTATAAAAATTATGAAGCGGGTGCTTGGTTGAGTTTCGATGAGAAATTATCGGTTGATTTGGCCTATTATTATCTTCGTGCCGAAAATGAAATTATCACCGTACGCTTGCCCGACGGTTCACGCGAAAATAAAAATGCCGCTCAAACCACCCATCGCGGTTTTGAATTCGGCATTCGTTATTTTGTTTCGCCCGAATGGGATTTTAGTGTGAACGGTGCATATAGTCAACATTATTTCGATGATTACAAACCCAAAGGAAAGGATTATTCCGGGAATGAAATGCCCGGTGCGCCCCCGCTGGTTTTCAATACGCAAATCAGATACCGTCCTTCGTTCTGGAACAATAGTTATGTGATTTTGGAAATGTTCCATGTGGATCCTTATTATATGGACGAAGCCAATACGGAGAAATACGAAGGATATCAGATCTATAATTTACGCCTTGGCAAAACCTTTAACGATAAATGGAAAGTTTGGCTCAATGTGCTAAATCTGACCGATGAGTTGTATGCTACCTCGGCAAGTTTGTCTTGGGGTCGCAAACAATACCGTCCGGGAGAGAAAAGATCCTTTAATCTCGGTGTTTCATATACGATTCATTGATTTTCTGTGCCCTAACCGCCGGTTCCCTTTATGCCCGCCATTAGGATAATGAGTGTCATTCGGCATATCGGGAGCCGGTTTTTTTAAAAAAGTCATGATGAAAAAAATATTTTTTTGGCTCGGTATGATTGTAGTATTTCAGGCTTGCCGGAATGCATCCGAGCAAAGGCAGATAGTACATAATTTAACGGCCGCCGATGTGAATGCCGAGGCGCCTTATTTGTTTGACAACGGAAAAGATATTATCCTTTGTTGGACCCAAAGGGATGAGCACGACCGGAAAAACAACTTGCTGAAATGGACGCGCTTCGACAGATCCACCTTGCAATTCGATTCCATACATACGGTACCTGTCAGCAAAGGATTACAATTGCATGTGGAAAGTATGGCCAAAGTGGGTGTTTTTCCCGACGGAACACTTATGGCGGTTTACCGCAAAAAAATGCCCGGCGATAAATCGCGTTTCGGTGGTTTGATATTCTATACCATCTCACGGGACAGAGGTCTTACCTGGTCGGAAGAGATTCGTTTGGTGGATGACACTTCCTTCACCAGTCAATCCTTTTACGATATTGCTTTGCTTCCCGGTGGTCGTATGGGACTCTCATGGCTCGACAGCCGGAGCCGGAGGCGTGGAAAAACCCTTTATTTTGCCGCTACGGATTCCGCCTACCGGTTTTCCTATCGGAAACCCGTGGCTTTTTCCACCTGTGAATGTTGCCGTACCGATTTGTACGCCGATGCTACCGGGAAAATACGTTTGGCATACCGCAACTTGATTGAACCCGACGAACCCGGCTTCGACGGACACGGTACCACCGAAATTCGCGATATGTATTACTTGGAAAGCCCGGATACGGGTAGAACCTTTACCAAACCCGTTCCCATCAGTCGTGATAATTGGCATATATATGGATGTCCGCATACGGGACCTTCCATGGCATACAACGGTCACCACCTTGGTGTGATTTGGTTTACCGCCGCACAAAACAATCCCGGCTTGTTTTTTACGAAAAAAATGAAGAATAATCTTACTTTCGAACCCCGTCAAGCCGTGTCTGCCGAAGGCCGTCATCCGCAAATGGTGGCAGCCAATCGCGATTATTATGCCGTTTATGAAGAATATTACGAAAAAGACGGAAAAGGATTTTATGGTATTATGCTTAACCGCATTACAGATGACGGACAAATGCATCCCCGCCTGATCAGCCTCCCGGAAACCAGAAACGACCATCCCGTAATCGCGGTGATTAATCCGCATAAATTGTTGGTGGTATGGGTAAATACCGATACGAGAAACCCCAAACTACAATGGAAGGTTATAAAAATATAAAACTCATGTTAAATTTGTAATTATATGAATTTTGTTTTAATCGTTTCCAAATTTTGGCATGATTATTGATGATAAAAGTTTGAAATTTTTTAACTATAAAAAATAATTGCTTATGAAAAAGATGTTGTTTTTATTCGGCCTGGTAAGCATGATGTACGCTTGCCGTACCAACGGCCCCGAGCCCGAAACCGTCAGCCTGACGGATCAGGAGAAGAATGATTTGCTCTTCCTTCGCGAAGAGGAAAAATTGGCACGTGACGTATATCTCTATGCTTACGACCAATATGGATTGCAAATTTTTTCCAATATTGCCGGTAGCGAACAACGCCATATGGATCAGGTATTGGCTTTGTTGACCAAATACGGTCTCGAAGATCCCGCCAGTCCCAACCGAGGTGAATTTTCCCATGCCGAATTGCAAACGCTTTATAACGACCTGACGGCCATTGTGGACAGTTCCCAAACCGATGCTTTATGGGTAGGAGCCACCATTGAGGATTTGGACATTCACGATATCACAACCTTCGAATCGCATACCGACAAGCAAGATTTATTGGATGTTTATGCTCGCCTTACTTGTGGATCGCGTAATCATATGCGTAACTTTTATCGAGAATTGCAAGCGGTGGGTGTAACCTATACTGCCCAATATATCAGCCAACAGGAATTGGATGAAATCGTTAACTCGTCCAATGAACGATGCGGCGGTCAGTAAGACTGTGTAACATTTATTTCCTATATTGCATCGGTTAAATCGAATCGATATGAAGAAATATTTGGCCGTTTTAACGCTGTTGGCTGGATATGCGGGATTATGGACGCTTTCCGCCCAAACCGCGTGGCAAGCACCTCCCGAAGCCGACGCCTTGCAAAACCCCTTGGCCGGAGATGAAGCATCCGTCAAAAAGGGTGAAAAGATTTATCGTTCTCTGTGTGCCGCTTGTCACGGAGCTACCGGCAAAGGCGATGTGCCTTCCATGCAATCGCTTAATCCCAAACCCACCGACCTTACTTCCGAAGCCGTTCAAAAACAATCCGACGGTGCCATTTTCTGGAAAATTTCGGAAGGACGCGGCATGATGGCTTCCTACAAAAATATGCTTACGGAGGAGGAACGCTGGTCCTTGGTCAATTACATCCGCAGTTTGGGAGATAAATCTTCCGGTGCCGTGAAGGACAAGGCGCAATCCGCAGGAGAAAAGGAAAAGAAAAAGAAACAAAACACAAATACTTCAAAGGCCGCACGGCGGCAGGAAAAAGCATCCGCATCCTATGTGGATGCTTTTCCGTTTACCGTCCTCATCAATGCCAAGACCACGCACATCATGCACCCCAAAGGTTTCGGTCTGAATATCCAACACCGCTTCGGTACCACTAAATTCGACGAAGGTTTCGTAACCAATTTTATGGGTTTGGACCTGGCGGCCAATATGCGATTTGCTTTCGAGATCCCTTACAACGACCGTCTGATGTTTGAAATAGGCCGTACGCGCTACGGAAAATTCTACGATATGGGATTCAAATACCTTATTCTGCGCCAAACCGCCGACGACCGTATACCCGTTTCGGTGGCCATATACGAAAATGTGGCCGTCACCACCGAAAAACCGCCCGTATATTCCGAAAATGCCACCTTTGCCAACGGTACGCTCTTCGAATATAAATTCTACCACCGTCTTTCCTATGACAACGAATTGATCATGTCGCGCCGGTTCGGCGACCGGTTTTCCGCCCAGCTTACCTTCCAATTGGTATGGCGCAATCTGATGCCCTATTCCGCCAAACCGCGGTTCAAAAACTACGTTTTTGCTCTTCCCTTGGCCTTGCGCTACCGGATAGGTTTCAGCCAGGCCGTAAGCCTGGAAATCATGCCCAACAACCAACCGAAAAATTTCCCCGTATCCATGGCCTACGAAGTGGCCAGTTCGGGTAATCATGTTTTCCAAATTACGGTGACCAATTCCGACCGTTTTCTGGCTCAAAATCTCTACACCGTGCCCACTTTCCATTATGATAAGGACGGATTCATTTTGGGATTCAATTTGATAAGATATTTCTAAAACCTAAAAATCCGGTTATATGAAACGATTTATTGTCTTGATGATCATACCGTTTGTGTTGATGTCATTGACTTCATGCTACAAGGATGTGGGTCCCGTGGAACCCGAAGGTAGCATGCCCGAAGGTGAAATCAGTTTTTCGCAACATGTGCAACCCATTTTCAACAGTTATTGCGTGTCGTGTCATCCGTCCTCCGGCAATTTGGACCTGCGCGATGGTTATAGTTACAACAACCTGGTAAACAAGCCTGCATCGGGTTATAATGGTATTTTGGTGGTTCCCGGCGATGCCGAAAGTTCCATTCTGTATAAGAAAATCGACGGCTCGGGAGCCTACGGCAGCAATATGCCTCTCGGTAACAGCCTTTCATCCACCCAAATAGCCATTATCCGCGATTGGATAAATGAAGGCGCTCAAAATAATTAACCTGTATATAAACCGTAAAAATCAAATATGATGAAAACCATGAAAAGAATTTTGTCCGGACTGTTTTTTGTTATGTTGCTATCGTTTAACCATACGGCCATTGCCCAGATGCGCGGAGGAGGTCGTATGGATCAGAGCCGTTCCGGCCACGGAAATGTTCATTCGCAACAAAAAATGCGAATTAATGTGAGAAAAATGGCGGCTTTACATCTTTATGATGAGCATAAGGTGTTAAAAAAGCTAAGGGTCAAAAACAAAGAAAAAGCAAGGCAAATTAGTGCTTTGCTTCAAGATTACAATAGAGCCGTTCGAAATATCGAATTGAAATATCATGACCGTATTCGTGAAGCTAAGAGAATGGCAAAAGAAGCCGGTAGCAATTCATATCAAGCAGGCAATGATACCGGAATGCAATTGGTCAGAAAACAAATAAGGCTAAAATTGGCTCCCGTCCGCAAGGAAGTAATGGTACATCAGCAGGAATTGAATCGTAAGATGAAGCAATTGTTAAATAAGAAACAATATAAAAAATGGTTGAAATACCAACGAAAGAAAAACAGAATTCGCAGCCAAAACCAAACACAATTGCATAGCCGTAACAACCGTTCGGGACATGGAAGCCGAAAAGGTGGAGGAATGCGCGGAGGCGGCGGAAGAGGCATGTATCGTTGAATGTTATAGCTTTTCGGATTACAAGCCCGAGCTTTCTTCATAAAAAAATCCGGCCTTCATCTGAAAGCCGGATTATTTTATGTGATAGATATTGGGGTTAATTCCTTACCGGACGGTTCAAAATCAAATCCAGATACAGATTCACCTTGTCTTTCAGCTGTTTGCGGTGGACGATATGATCCAGGAAGCCGTGTTCCAACACAAATTCCGAGCGTTGGAAGCCTTCCGGCAGGTCCTTGCCCGTGGCCTCTTTGATCACACGCGGTCCGGCAAAACCGATCAAGGCATTGGGTTCGGCGATGTTGATATCACCCAGCATGGCAAAGGAAGCCGTCACGCCGCCCGTAGTGGGATCGGTAAGCAGTGCGATATAAGGAACGCCGGCATCCTGCATCCGGGTGATGGCCGCCGATGTTTTGACCAATTGCATCAGCGAAATGGCCGCTTCCTGCATACGCGCCCCGCCCGATTTGGCAATCACCAGCAAAGGGATTTTATGCTCGGCGGCATAATCCATGGCGCGCATGATTTTTTCGCCCACCACCGAACCCATGGAACCGCCGATAAAGCTGAAATCCATGGCGGCAATGACCATATCCCGTCCTTTGGATTTGCCCACACCCACACGCACGGCGTCTTTGAGGCCCGTTTTTTCCTTGGCTTCTTTGAGGCGTTGCTTGTAGGGTTTCAGGTCTTCGAATTTGAGCGGGTCTTTGGATTCCATGTCCGGCCAGAGTTCTTCGAATTCGTTGTTGTCAAACATGATTTCGAAGTATTCCTTGCTGCCGATGCGCAGGTGGTAATCGTCTTCGGGACTTACGTAGAGGTTTTCCACCAATTCGTCGCGTTCGATGATTTTGCCGCTCGGCGTTTTGTACCAAAGGCCTTTGGGAATGTCTTTCTTTTGGCTGGCGGGTGTTTGGATCCCTTTGATTTTACGTTTAAACCAGGACATATCGTTTATTTTTCGATTCGGATTTGATGAATTTCCGGCAAGTTACGTAAATCTTCGAAAGCTTTCGACAGACGTTCCACAAAGGATTTTTCGCCTTCGCGGAGCCACTTGCGCGGGTCGTAATATTTTTTGTTGGGTTTGTCGGGTCCTTCGGGATTGCCGATTTGGCTTTGGAGATAATCCCAGTATTTGCGGAAGTATTCGCGCACGCCCTTGGTGAAGGCGTATTGGGTGTCGGTGTCGATGTTCATTTTCACCACACCGTAGGAAATGGCTTTGCGAATGTCTTCCAGGTCGGAGCCCGAACCGCCGTGGAATACGAAATTGACGGGTTTGGGATCGTCCAGGCCGAATTTCCGGCGGATGTATTCCTGCGAATTTTTCAGGATTTCGGGACGCAGCACCACGTTACCGGGTTTATAAACGCCGTGCACATTACCGAAGGCGGCGGCTATGGTAAAGAAGTCCGAGATTTTTTTCAATTCTTCGTAGGCGTAGGCCACTTCCTCGGGTTGGGTGTAGAGGAGTTTGTTGTCCACGCCCGTGTTGTCCACACCGTCTTCTTCGCCGCCCGTAATACCCAGTTCGATTTCCAGGAACATTTCCAAGGCCGAGAGTTCTTTGAGGTATTTTTTGCTGATTTCGATGTTTTCTTCCAGCGGCTCTTCCGAAAGGTCCAGCATATGGGAACTAAACATGGGTTTGCCGTGTTTTTCGTAGAATTTTTTGCCCCATTCGATCATGCCGTCCACCCAAGGCAGCAATTTTTTGGCCGCATGGTCCGTATGGATGATAACGGGAACGCCGTACAGATCGGCCAGTTTGTGGATATGAATGGCTCCCGCCACGGCGCCCATAACGGCCGCTTGTTGGTTGGTGTTGTCCAGGCCTTTGCCTGCGTTGAAGTGTGCACCTCCGTTGGAAAATTGAATGATAACGGGGGATTGTAGTTTCATGGCGGTTTCCATGGCCGCGTTTATGGAGTTGGATCCTACCACGTTTACGGCCGGAATGGCGAATTCTTTTTCCTTTGCGTAGGCAAAGAGTTCTTTGAGTTGGTTACCGTAAACGAGTCCGGGTTTCAGTTTGAACATAGCGGATGATTTTGGGGTTTTTGATGATGTAAAGATAAAGATTTTTCGGATTGTTCATTTTTGCTTGGTATATAAATCTCACTGAAATTTTATAAAAATATATTTCTTCCGAGGGTGTATGTCGAGCATATTTTGTTTTATGTGCGAATACATTGGCATCGAAATTTCATTAATTTGGCAAAATTATGACAAGTATCATATTTTCTGGAAAAATGGAATGCTTTTTGATGAAGAGGTTACAAAAGGCTAAATTATTAAATGCGAAAAGCCGTAATTTTGAATTATAATTAGAAAGCATATTATTTATATCAACATTATAAATGGGTAACTTATCAATTAGTAACGATTAAAAATTTAAATGATGAAAAAAATGTTTTTGATTTTCATGTTTATGGGTTTTGTTTCCATGCAGGCCCAGGAATGGGTTTATGATTATGATGAGGCTTTGGAGCAAGCCCGTGCCGAAAATAAAAAGATTATTTTGGTCTTTTCGGGTTCGGATTGGTGTGTGCCCTGCATCAAATTGGAAAGATACATTTGGACATCGCCTGAATTTAAGGCATATGCCAAGGAACATTATGTTATGCTTCGTGCGGATTTTCCCCGAAAGAAAAAGAACCGTCTTTCGCCGGAACAAAGAAGAAAAAACGAAGCTTTGGCGGCAAAATATAATCCTCACGGTTATTTTCCGCTTATAGTGGTTTTATCGCCCGACGGAAAGGTATTGGGGGAAACGGGATACGATAAAAACAAGACCCCCGCCGATTACATAGCCTATTTCGATTCGTTATGAGAAAATTTCCTTTTTATTTCCTGCTTTTCATGCCTGTGTTGATGCAAGCCGGAGACGGTGTTTATAAGCGTCAACTTATTTTGATGGGAAGTGCATTTGAGATAAGTGTAGTGGAAGAGGACAGCGTTAAAGCGGCTGCGGATATAGATGCGGCGGTGGTGGAAATAAGGAGGATTGAAAAATTGATTTCCTCATGGGATCCGGATTCCGAAACTTCCGAGATTAACCGGAATGCAGGCATCCGGCCCGTAAAGGTCAGTAGGGAATTATTTATGTTGATAAAGCGTTCATTGGCCATTTCGCGCATAACCGACGGTGCTTTTGATATTACCTATGCTTCTATGGACAGGATTTGGCATTTCGACGGAACCATGAAGCGGATGCCTTCGCCCGAAGCCATACGCCAATCGGTTGAAAAGGTAGGATACCAAAATGTCATTTTGGATGAAAAAAACATGACCGTGTTTTTGAAAAAAAAGGGAATGAAAATAGGTTTCGGGGGAATAGGTAAAGGCTATGCCGCCGATAGAGCCAAGCAACTATTGATTAAAAGGGGGGTTAAGGCCGGTATTATCAACGCTTCCGGTGATTTGAATACTTGGGGTAAAGCGCCCGACGGCCGGTCTTGGACCGTGGCCATAGTTAATCCTTTGAACAAGTATAAAACCTTTGCATTGGTCCCTGTTTCGGATAGAGCCGTTGCTACATCCGGTAATTATGAAAAGTATGTTGTGTTTGACGGAGTCAGGTATTCCCATATCATTAATCCTAAAACCGGTTATCCTGCAACGGGAATTATCAGTGTGAGCGTTTTTGCACCCGCGGCCGAATTGGCCGATGCTTTGGCAACGGCGGTGTTTGTTATGGGGATCGATGTCGGACTCAATATGATCAATCAATTACCCGGTGTGGAAGCCATTATAGTGGACGATAAAGGAGGTGTGCATACCTCCGAACATATACAAATCAATAGTTTGGAAGAACAATATCACTAATATTAAAATGATGAAAAAAATCCTCTTAATAAGCATGTTGGTTTTTCTCCTTGTATCATGTGAAACGGTAAAACCATATCAGCAAATGAATTTAAATGACCCGGACATGGTACTTCAACCGGAGAAAGCTAAAAAGTTTGTTACTACGTTTCAGGCATATCGCGAAGGAGCTTCCGGTGCCAACGGTGGAAAATCGGGTGGAGGTTGCGGATGTAATTGATTTAAATTTATGGATATGAATAGGATGAAAATTTTTACGGCTTCCTTTGTTTTTGTGTTTTCGTTGGTTTTATACGGTCAAAATCAAAATGAGAACGAAAACACCGTATTCAGAAAAAAAGTGCTGGACAACACCGAAGTGCACTGGTTATTGAGTGTTTACGGCCAAAACGGAGAAAATGCCGCCGTTACCGGAGGAATAGGAAACGAGGAATTAAATGATTTTGCTCAAAATATTCAAGTGGCCATTCCGGTTAACACGGACAATATCATGAATTTGGATATTACCATTTCCGGTTATACTTCGGCTTCATCGAGTAACTTAAATCCCTTTGACAAAGATGACGATGCAAAAAATCGTCCGGAGGCTTCCGCTCACAAATCCGTTTATGCTCCGCTTACGGGATCGCCTTGGGTGGCTTCTTCGGGTGCGTCACGTAAGGACGTTTGGATAAATTTCAATGTAGGCTATACACACTATTCCGGTGACCGCAACCGGATATACGGAGCGGGACTGGGAGTGGCCAAAGAATTCGATTATTTTTCCAAAAGCGGACATTTGTCCTACACGGCGCTGTTTAATGAGAAAAATACCGAAATTAGTTTGGGAACCAAATTTTTCCTGGATAAATGGAATCCTCAATATCCAATAGAAATCAAAACATTTATAAAAAATGACGGCGATCTGAATGCGGACCTTTTTTACGGTGTTCCCATATTGGATCAAAACGGAACTCCCACCGATAAAAACAGTACACATACCTGGCGTCCGGCCGTCAATGAATTTTTGAATAATAAGAACCGCAATACTTATGTGCTTTCTTTAAGTTTTTCACAAATCTTATCGCCTCGTGCTCAAATGGCCGTTATGACGGATATTACCTATCAAACCGGATGGTTGGCCAATCCCATGCAGCGTGTATATTTTGCCGATAAACCCAATTATTATATCGGAAAAGCCGAAGATATAGCTTATTATACAAATCCCAAGAATACCGGTGTTTTCCAATTGGCCGATGCTTATGAAAAATTGCCCGCTTCCCGGCTTAAATTTCCTGTGGGAATCCGGTTACATTATTATATTAATGAATATGTCGTTTTGAGAACTTATTACAGGTATTATTTCGACACTTGGGGGATTCACTCCAATACTTTGGAAATGGAATTGCCCTTGAAAATTTCCGGAAAATTTACGCTTTATCCGTCCTACCGTTACTACAACCAAACCGCCGCCGATTATTTTGCCCCCTATGAAGAACACCTTTCCACCGAAAAGTTTTATACTTCGGATTACGATTTATCGGCTTTTTCCGCTCATCAAGCCGGCTTCGGTGTTAAATATACCGATATTTTTACCTCGCATAAAATTTGGAAACTCGCCATCAAGAGCATTATGCTGGATTTCGATCATTATATGAGATCCACCGGCTTTAAAGCCAATATTATATCATTAAATATGAATTTGGTGGCGGATTAATACCGAAAGAATGAAAACACCGAATAGGTTTAAAACCGAAATTTTGGCATATTAAAGGATTGTCATATGAACGAATGTTTTCAATGATTCAACGCTTAAAAATGAGGTAAAAGGTTAAAGGAGAAAGGTCAAAGTGTGATTTCGGGACACGTAGCACGGAAAACGGAAAACGTGGCGGCGAAGCCGCTTATTCGGTTTAACGATTCCACGAGTTAACGATTTAACAAAAACCCAAATCCTAAATCCTAAATCCTAACTCCCTAAAACAGTTAAAGTTAAGGTTAAAGGAGAAAGGTCAAAGTGCAGTAACATTGATAATCGATTGCACGATTCAACGATTGCACGTTTTAACAACCATTATCGATTCAACGATTGCACGATTCAACGATTTAACAAATTTAAACCCATCTATTCAATTCTTCAACGGAAACCCCTTTCCCTAATCGAAATACGACAACGAAATATCCGGCGTAATTTCCATGAGGGTAGCGGCCATGAGGCGGATGAGATTTTCCACGTCGTGGCGGTGGACGGTTTCCACAGTGGTGTGCATGTAGCGAAGCGGCAGGGAAATCAATGCCGAGGGAACGCCGCCGTTGGAATAGGCGAAGGCATCGGTGTCGGTTCCGGTGCTGCGGGATGAAGCCAGACGCTGGAACGGAATATCGTGTTGTTGTGCCGTCCGGATAATCAGATCGCGCACTTTGTGATGAACGGCCGGTGCGTAGGACACTACGGGACCGTTTCCTATGCGGATTTCGCCTTCTTTCTTTTTATTAATCATGGGGGTGGTGGTGTCGTGGCAAACATCGGTTACGATGGCCATGTCGGGACGTATGGTTTCGGTGATCATTTGTGCGCCGCGCAATCCGATTTCCTCTTGTACGGAATTGACGATGTAGAGGCCGTAAGGCAATTTTACGCCTTCGCGGTGGAGCAACCGTGCCGTTTCGGCAATCATGAAGCCTCCCATGCGGTTGTCCAAGGCGCGTCCCACATAATGGTTTTTGTTCAGTACGAAAAGTTCGTCGGGATAGGTGATAACACTACCCACATGGATGCCCAGTTTTTCCACTTCTTTTTTGTCTTTGGCCCCTACGTCCACAAAGATATTGTCCAGTTTGGGACATTCTTCCTTGCCATGGAGCCGGGTGTGGATGGCCGGCCAGCCGAAAATGCCTTCCACGGTGCCGTTTTCGGTGTGGATGAGCACTTTTTTGGAGGGTGCGATTTGATGATCGGAACCGCCGTTGCGAATCACGTAAATCAGCCCGTTGTCGGTGATGTAGTTGACATACCAGGAAATTTCGTCGGCATGCGCTTCGATGACCACCTTAAAGTCGGCCTCCGGATTGATAACCCCCACGGCCGTACCGTAGGCATCGGTAAAAAATTCGTCCACATAAGGCCGCAGGTAGTCCATCCAGATTTTTTGGCCGTTGTATTCGTAGCCGGTGGGTGCGGCATTGTCGATATATTTTTTGAGAAATTGAAAAGATTTCTTGGTGATGATTTTTTTCTTTTTCATAAAACTAAGCTTTGTTCAAAATTACAAAGAATCGTTGAATCGCTAAATCTTCTAATCATGCAACCGTTAAATCGAAAGACGGATGACCGGTGATTTCGGTAAACGTGGTACGGCAAACGTGCTTTGAGGAGGTTAAAGGAAAAAGGTCAAAGGAGAAAGTAAAATCAATGAATCGATTAGCATATCAATCTGTAAATCAATCTATTCAACAATAATTCCCGGTTTAACGATTGCACGGTTCCACGATTTAACAAAAAAAAATCCCAAATCCCAAATCCGAAAAAATCCCCGTGCCCTCCGTGGTTAAAAAACGCCGAAAGTGAAACAAAGCCATTGTTCGTCTCAGTCGGAAGCAATCGTTGAACTGGTTAATTTTGTTGAATATGGGATAGGATAACATTTGCCGGAGTTTTTTTATCTTTGACAGGTGCAAAGGATATTAGCCTACATAGCATTGTTCGGATTATGGATGTTGACGGCGCAATGCCGTTCCGGCCATTCCGAAGGCGAGGAAAGGGAGCCCGAGCGTTGGGCGGTTTTTTCCTCTTGCGAACATTTTCGTACGGCGGAGATGCAGAAATGGTGTTTCGAGCAAAAATTTACGGACCTTTTTAGTCGTCACTTGGCCGAAGATACGATTTTGGCGGCCTATGTTTGGGAACATATTCCGGGCGATACCTTGCGAATTTACGTGGAGGTGGACACCACGGGTCATTTGGCTTTCGGCGGATGGGAAGGCGGTACTTCTCCTTTCGACGACCGCGACATGGAAACGGATTTCATACATTTGTTCGACCGTATGCCCGCCACCCAACCCGCCCTTCTGGACGGCAGGCCTTTGCCCATACGCTATGTGTTACCCGTGGTAAAATCGGAGAAATGAGGAAAGGGATTTGGTGGTGGATGTTGTGGATCGCCGGTTCGGTCGCTTCGTTTGCCCAGCCATATTTCGGTCAGGCGGGTTATATTTACGGATATTCCTGGCCTCATCACGATCACTTGACGCGCAACGCCGGTCAGCAGACCGACGGTTTTTTCGTACAGGTTCTTCGTCCGCCCCGTTTCGACAGGCAAGGCCGTTGGGTTTATCCCGAATCGGGTTTTCATGCCGCCTATATCGATCTGAAAAACGAACATACACGCTATTTAGTCACCCTGGCTTATGTGTTAAATTTTCCGCTTTATAAGGCACGTCATCACCGTTTTTATTTTACCTGGGGCGAAGGTTTGGCCCGAAACGGAGGTTATTACGATGAAGAAAAAAATCCGGCCAATTTGGTTTTCGGAAGCCGGTATCTTTTTTACAGCTTTTTGGGATTCAATTGGCGTAAATTATTCGATGGAGGCGGAGCGTTGGAAACGGGGATATTGATGTATCACTCTTCCAATGCTTTGGTCAACGTGCCCAACAACGGGCTGAATATTCCCTCGTTTCAGATCAGTTGGTTTCCGGTTTACGACAAACGCCACGAGCGGCAGGAAGTGGATGCACGTGCCGACACCCTCCGGTGGCATGGTCGTCTTTTTGCCTACGGTGCCTGGAACCGTCCCGATTTGCGGCGTACACCTTTGGGTTTCTTTTGGAATGCCGGTGCCGAGGTATCGCGTTTGCTGAATTTTCATTGGCGCTGGGTGGCCGGTGCCGAATGGATGGAAAGCCAAAGTCTTCGTGAATGGATTCGCTACCGGCATATTGCTTTCGGACTGCCCTTGGTGCCCTCATCGAGAGCGGGGGTTTTTACCGGTCCGGAATTGGTATGGACGGGAATGTCGTTGGGATGGCGAACGGGATGGTATGTTTACAATCCTTCCGGGGCTTATGCCAAGTGGTATTGGCGTATGGCCGTGCGATTTCATATTTACAAACCGTTGTATGCAGGTTTGCAATTAAAAGGTCATTTTTTTGTGGCCGAGGAAATGAGTTTCGGATTAACGTATCAACTTTGGTGAATCATGAAGCGAACGGTTTTTTTGACGGTATTATCTTTCCTGCTGACGGTTACGGGTTCTTCCTGCAAGCGTCTTTCATGCGGTAGCGGCGAACGGGTGGAATGGAATACGGCCTTGCCGCCTTTTCGGTATTTGGTTATCGGGCACAATGTGGAAACCGAGATTGTTCCCCGGTCCGGGCACAGGATGCGTGTAAGAGGAATGCGCCGGATGATAAATTGGAACGGGTGGCATGTTTCCAACGATACGCTCTACCTGAATCTCTCGCGCAAATGTATGTGGGTGGGCGATGATATCAAAGTGAAAGTCCGTTTGCAGGCAGATTCGTTACGTTACATTCGAAATGAATCCGAATGGACGGTACGCACGACGGATTTTATGCATACCGATACCTTAACACTGGAATCCACAGGCGGATTTGCCAGGGAAACCCTCAATACCGGTGATTTCGATCTTAAATTATTGGTGCGAAAACTAATCGTCGTATCCAATGGTTATGCGCTGTATAAACTCCGTGGGACGGCTTCGGTAGCTTATATCGGTTTTTATGCCGGCCTCAATCGTATGGAAGCCAAAGATTTTATTGTTACCTATCATTTGGGGGTATTTCATCGAAGCGCTAACGATATTATTATCACAGCCCACAAAAAGGTAACGGGTAAATTATTGTCCACCGGAAATTTGATTCTTTACGGCCATCCCACCGATGTGCAGGTCGAAGAACTTTATACGGGAAAGGTGATTATAAAGGATTAACAAATCAATAACCGAAAACACGGATTATGGAGAAGTTTTATATTTTTGGCATGCGGAATTTTTCCTAACTTGTAGGCCATGATCGATACCTCGATTCTCATATCGGATATTTTGAAAGCCATTCCCGTGGGATTTGTGTTGAGTTTTTTCATAGGTCCCGTCTTTTTTGTTCTGCTCGAAACAAGCGCCACCAAAGGCGGCCGTGCGGCGGTGGCCTTGGATTTGGGAGTGATTACGGCCGATTTTTTGTTTATCGTCATTGCCTACCTTAGTTCCTATCAATTGTTGAAGCAATTGACCCACCATCCGGCCTTGTATGTTTTGGGCGGCATGATCATGTCGTTCTACGGCCTGGTGACCCTCATCAAAAAACCCGTCAAGGAAAGCCTGGAAAACAAAACCGAATTGGAATTACCCAAAAACAATTATCTCAACCTTTTTTTCAAAGGTTTCTTCTTGAATTTTATCAATATCGGCGTATTGGCCTTTTGGTTGGCCCTTATCGTACTTTTTAGTCCGCAATTGGGTATGAATACCTTGCGTATTTTTGTCTTTTTCGGAACGGTGCTTCTCTCTTATTTTACAGTGGATTTGGGCAAAATTTATTTGGCCAAACAATTAAAGAACAAATTAACGCCCTTATGGATCGCCCGTATTCGCAAATTCATCGGGTTGATTATTTTAATAGGCGGTTTGTATATTATTTATGAAGGATTCTATGGCAAACAACATATCAAAGACACCATTCACACCATCAAACGAATCGAACGACATTAATCCAAACTTATGACCCCTCAAACCTCTTCTACCGGCAATGCGCCCAAAGGCAACACCCAAGTGGCTTATCCCATTCCTAAACCCATTATTTGGTTGGGACGTTTGCTTCAATTTTTTTCCAAGGATTTGGCGGCCGCCTATTCGCGTTTTTTCTTTATGCGTCCCATGCGTCATAAGATGAAACCCGCCGAAAGTCGCTGGAAACAAGAGGCCGAACAGCAATTTATCGAAGTGCCTTCCATTGGCAAAACCATCAGTGTGTATCGCTGGGGACCCAAAGATGCCCCCAAGGTGTTGATTGCCCATGGATGGTCGGGTAGGGGAACGCAATTTATCGACCTGAGCCGCAAACTCCTGGATGCCGGTTACCGGGTTTATGCCTTCGATGCACCGGCCCACGGACAGTCGGGTACCAAGAGTACGCTTATGCTTGAATTTATCGAAAGCATCCGGGAAATGGACCGCCGGTTCGGTCCTTTCGAGGCCATTGTGGGACACAGTATGGGAGGTATTGCCGCCTTGAATGCCGTGGGACGTTTCGGATTGCGACCCAAGCGCCTGGTGACGGTGGGGATTCCCGATTCCATTAAAAAAATCTTTTACCAATTCGCCGAAATTATGGGACTCAAACCCGTTATTGCCGAAAAAAACATCGATTATTTGGCCAAAGTGTACGGAACCGATATCGATCATTTGGCCGGTAGCTATAATGCCGCGCTCACCGATATCCCCGTTCTGGTTATTCACGACAAAAAAGATAAGGAAGTCCCCTACACCGAAGCCGAGGCCATCGTCCGGAACCTGAAAAACGGAAAATTGCTCCTTACCGAAGGATTCGGTCACAGGCGCATCCTGCGCAATCCGGAAGTGATTGAACAAATTGTTCATTATATTCGCACCGGAAAATTACTCAACGAAGATCATGGGACGCAAGAATAAACTCAAACGTTTTGCCGAAAACAAGCGCTTTCCTCATTTTTTCGAACCCGCACGCGACCTCCTGACCGGCGGCGATTTTGAAATGCGCGGCCGGTGGCGCGAAACTTTCTTCCGCAACAATAATCCCCTGGTGTTGGAACTCGGATGCGGCAAAGGCGATTACACCGTAGCCTTGGCACGCCGCTTTCCGGACAAAAATTTTATCGGCATCGATATCAAGGGCGCACGTATGTGGCGCGGCGCCAAAACAGCCCTGGAAGAAGGAATGAAAAACGTGGCTTTTCTGCGTATGCAAATCGAACTTATCGAATATGCCTTTGCGCCCGGCGAAGTGGACGAGATATGGATTACCTTTCCCGATCCGCAATTGAAATTCAAGCGTGCCAAACACCGCCTGACCCATCCGCAATTCCTGCAACGCTACGCCCGGATTCTCAAACCCGGCGGAAAAATTCACCTCAAAACCGACAGCGAATTTCTTTTCGGCTACACCCAAGGCGTATTGCAAGGAGCCGGACACCCCATCCACTACGCGCATCATGATATTTACGGCAATCCCGAAGCACCGGAAATCGCCACGGGTATTCAAACTTTTTACGAACAAAAATGGCTCGCCGAAGGCAAAAAAATCACTTATATGGTATTCGGATTGAAGGAATAACGGAGGGGTGTAGGGGATTTAGGATTTTCCCATCCTATAAGGATCCCCATGGGATAGGGATCCCTTCGGGAGGGACTTAGGATTTGGGTTTAACAAATTGTAAATCAATCTATTCAACTGTTCAACTGTTCAACTTTTCAACAGAAACAGGAGATTCCTCAGTCGTAAACTCCTTCGGAATGACAGTCTTAACCATTTGATTCAGATAATGTTAAAGAAAAAAAAGCTAACGGCTAAAAGCTAATGGCTAAAAGCTCTCCCGTAAAATCTATTCAACTCTTCAACAATTCCCTATGAGGGTCATAGACAACTATTCAACAGAAATAAGTAGGTTTAACGATTCAACGATTTCACGATTTAACAAAAAACTTTTTACTAAACCACTATTACATTCTTTCACTTAAAAAAAATCATTGAATTAGGCGCTTAAATAATACGCAGAAAAAATATCGTGTAAAAAATGTATATGGACAATGAAGAGCTAACCCAAAATCCGCCCCCAGGCGGATAAGCGCGTTGGACCGGCAAAAATGCGGGCCGGCTGCTGGCGGGAATTTCCTGTTATGTTAGAAAATCAGCAAAAGTGCTTGTCAATAATTTCCGCAGGAAATTCGTCTTTTGCTAGATTTTCTCATAATAGGAAAGGGCGGGAGGAAGCATATTTTTGCCTTGATTTTTTGGTTCTTTTGTATCAAGACAAAAGAACATAAATAAAAAATCATTTATTTTACAATAGCGCTGTTGTATTAATAATGCGCCTAATTCAAAAAAATCATTAATTCTTAATTGAATGAGTAAAGTTTCTCACCCGCGAAGCCCAAACGATCCAAAGCACTATCACCGTACCGTACATAATACCGGGGAAGAATACCCGGTGAATGATGTCGAAATATGCCGGCCGGCGGTAATATATCCAGCCCAATAAGGCAATCCTCCCTATATTGACCAGCCAAATGAGCAGACTTCCGCCCAAGCCGAACAGAATTTTGTCGCGCCATGAAGCCGGAAATGCCCATACAAACGAAATAAACAGGATAATTATGCTCATGCCATTGCATCCTTCCACGATTTTGGCCGCCCAATTTTCTCCTATGAAAATACCTGTTTCCCGGGGATTAATAATTTCCCAATGAGCCGGCAATCCGAACAGGCCGTAGAGTTTTTCCACCATGACGGCCGTAATGCGGGTAAAAACATCGGGCGCCGAAATATTCAAGGCCAAGGTGTAGGCGGCATATAAAATCATATAATAAATCAGCCAGCGCAGGATAATATGCCATAAGCGTTTTTCGTTATCCTTTAAATTCATGAAGAAACTTTACCTTTGCACGTAAAATTAAGCAAAATAATGAAGCGATTTACGGAGTTGATGCTGGTCTTATTATTTCTTAACGCCTGTACGGGGAAGCTCGATCTGAAACAAACCGAAGATTTCGATGCCTTTCCGGTCTATACGGCCGATTTGTTTTATGCCGATATTACGGGAAGCGATTTTTATGTACAAAATATGCCTTTGACGGAACTGAACGACACGGTTCCCTTGAAGATTTTCGGTCAAAAACAGGTTAAGGACGGCTTGGTGAAGGTGGATTTCTTTTTCGATGTGTCCAATCCTTTTCCCGCACGTTTTGCCTTCGAAGTTCAATTTTTAAAAGCCGGCCGTATTCCCTTGACCGCCTTTGCCGACACCGTGGAAGCCGGCGCCGCTTCGCCTTTCCGTCACGAATATGTGTTTACCATTCACAAAGACAGTTTGCCGGAAATCGTTTTAACCGAGGATATGGAAATCCGTCTCCAACGTCTCGATACCGTGGATTTGCGCAACGACACCCGTAGCATGCATATCCGCTCCAAGGCCGATGTTTATGTTCATATTCAATAATTTTCAACTAATTTTTTTTAGCCGCATGAAGAAATGGATAATTATGGTATGGTTGGCAGGTTATTTTATGCCGCTTCGGGCCCAATTCGAGCCATTGATGTATGATTTACACGACAATCCTTCGTCGGTCTTTTCCTATCCCTCCCGGAAAGCCGGGGGACGTTTTTATGTGCTTACGCCATTGATTCCTCATATTCAATTACAATATAAATTATCCGGACCCACTCCCTACGATTTGTTGGCCGCCGACGGTCGCGATTTCAATCTCAAATGGCAGGAAACCCTAAATGCCATAACCCGGAATCAAGGTTTATTGTGGGAAACCAAATTTCACCTTCTGGCATTCGGTATCAACAAGGAGGCCAAAACCTACCGGGGAGGGCTCTATGCCCAAGGTCAAACATGGGTGTTTCATGCACCTTCGCTCTACCGTTTTGCACTCTACGGCAATAGCGACGCCTCCTCCCGGATTGATTTGAGTGAGTTGCATTTTAATGCCGAATTTGTCTATACCCTTTATTTCGGGATGAGCATGCCGCTGGGTGACGGTGACAGCCGCTGGGGATTCAACGTTAAGCTCTACAACAGTGCGGGTACCGTTTCATCCACCTCGAATAAGGGTGAAATTTATTATGTTCCGGGACAAAACAATTACTACACCCATGTTTTCGACAATATCGACCTGGAAATCCGCAGTTCGGGATTGCGAAAGCTGATGTTCGAAGACAATATGGGTAATAAAAACGTGGATTCCGCCGCGGTGGTTCATGATTTTATGCGCCGTTTCGGAGGCACCGGCAATTGGGGGCTGGGCTTGGATATCGGCCTGGAAAAACCGCTGAGCGATGCCTGGACATGGTCGGTCAATGTGGAGGATTTGGGTATCATTCGTTATGCCGACGATAATTTCAGCCTTCGCGCCCACGGCCATTATCGTTACGAAGGTGTGCAGGTGCAATTTCCCGATCAACCCGTGGACTATTGGCGTGAAATCCGCGACGATTTCAAGCAGAAAATTCCCACCGACACGCTGACCGGGGTTTTCTATCAATGGCGTCCCTTTAAGGTTTATACTTCGTTTCGCTACACCTTCGGTACGGCCGGAGGCTACAACGAATACGATTGTTATTATCCCTGGAAATCTTATGCCGGCGAGGATGAAAAACCCCATTCCTATATGGGGTGGATCGGTTTTTATCAAAATCTGGCGGGACGTCCCTATTGGGGAACCGGTCTGTATGTGCATTGGATATGGGCGCGTGGTTTTTACACCCGCCTGACTCTGACCACCGATTCCTACACACCGTTTAATGCAGGCCTGGGTTTGGGCGGACACATCGGTCCTTGGCATATATATTTAATGGCCGACAATCTGACGGGCTATTTGAATGCGGCCGCCTCACACGGCCAGTATGTGGCCTTGGGTACCTATTGGTCCTTTTGATATTTTCCGGGCCACCATTTTTCCAGGCGTTCCCGCAGGCGTGCTTCATGAGCATGGGAAGCGGGTTCGTAAAAACGGATATGTTCCAGGTTTTCGGGCAAGTAAGTTTGCCGTACGAAGTTGCCGGGAAAATCGTGCGGATAGCGGTAATCCTTGCCGTATCCCCGCTTTTTGTTGAAGGACGACGAAGCATTTCGCAAATGGAGCGGAACCGGCAGATTCCCCGTTTCCCGTACTTTTTGTTGGGCACGATTGATGGACAGGTAGGCCGAATTACTTTTCGGAGAGGCCGCCAAATAAACGGTGGCTTCCGCCAACACGATACGCGCCTCCGGCATCCCGATTTTGTTTACCGCATCAAAAGCCGCATTGGCCATGAGCAGTGCATTAGGATTGGCCAAACCGATATCCTCGGCCGCCAGGATAATCAAGCGCCTGGCTATAAATTCCGGCTTTTCGCCGGCTTCCAACATGCGCGCCAGCCAATATACCGCCGCATCCGGATCGCTCCCCCTTACCGATTTAATGAAAGCCGAGATCACTTCATAGTGCCAATCGCCTTGGCGGTCGTAGGCCAAATGTTTGTGCAGAATTTTTTCGATATCTTCCCTGTCGATTTCTTCCTTGCCGGCGGTCAGCACCACCAATTCCAAAGCATTGAGCAACCGGCGCGCATCGCCGCCTGCATAATGGATAAGAAAATCTTCGTCGATCCGGCGAATGTTTTTGGTGCGCAAAACCCGGTCTTCGTTCATCGCCCGGCGAAGGAGTTTTCGCAGGCTCTCGTTGTCTATGGGTTGTAGCACAAAGGTATGCATACGCGAGAGCAAGGCATTGTTGATTTCGAACCCCGGATTTTCGGTGGTGGCGCCGATGAGGACGAATTGTCCTTTTTCGATTCCTTCAAGCAGGGCGTCTTGCTGGGTTTTGTTGAAACGGTGCATTTCATCCAGAAAAACCAAAGGTTGTTGGCCGAAAAGCTTGTTTTTTTCGTAATGCTTGACGATCTCCTTAATGTCTTTTACCCCCGAGCGGGCGCCACTCAATATATGGAACGGACGTCCCGTTTCCCGGGCGATAATTTGGGCCAAAGTAGTCTTACCCGTACCTGGCGGTCCCCAGAAAAGCAGGGAAAACACTTGACCGCTTTCCAACATCCGCCGCAGCACGGAACCCGGCGCCGTCAAATGCTCCTGGCCCACCACTTCGTCCAAGGTTTGCGGACGCATCCGCTCGGGTAAGGGGGCTTGATGTTCCATGACGGTGTTTTATCGTCCGCTACCTGCCAAAAGTTCAATGGCCGCCGCCGGATTTTCATGTCCGAAAACATAACTGCCGGCCACCAGTACATCGGCTCCCGCTTCCACCACCGCCGGCGCCGTTGCGTCATTGATGCCGCCGTCCACTTCGATAAGGCAATCCGGATTCAGTTCCTCCGTCATGCGCCGTACCCGGCGGATTTTCTCCGTGCTGTTTTCAATAAATTTTTGTCCGCCGAAACCCGGATTCACCGACATAACCAGCACCAAATCCGCATACGGAATAATATCGCGCAGGCATTCGGCCGGCGTGGCGGGATTGATGGCCACGCCGAATTTCTTGCCTTGTCCTTTCACCTCTTGCATGATGCGGTGGAGGTGGGGCGCCGCTTCGTAGTGTACGGTGACCAGGTCGGCACCGGCTTTGGCAAAAGCTTCGGCATAACGTTCCGGATTTTCGATCATCAGGTGTACGTCGAAAAACTTGTCCGAAAACGGCCGCAAAGCCTTCACCACCGGCATGCCGAACGTGATATTCGGAACAAAACGTCCGTCCATCACGTCCCAATGAATCCATTCGGCGGCGCTGCGGTTTATCATTTCCACACCTTCGCGCAGGCAGGCAAAATCCGCCGACAACACCGAAGGCGCTACAATAATCTTTCTCGCCATAAACGTATATTTTTTTGCCCACGGCCCGGTTAAGCCGCATTTTGTTTTTCGGGTATGTTTTTCAAGGTTTCCAGCAGATAATTCCAGAATTTTTTCACCGAGGGAATATTAACCCGTTCATCCGGCGAATGGGCGCCTTCGATGGTGGGTCCGAAAGAAATCACATCCAGGTGCGGGTATTTGGATTTCAGGATACCGCATTCCAATCCGGCGTGACAGGCTTCCACCACCGGCTCTTCGTTGAACAGTTCCACGTACAGGTTCTTCATCAGGTCCAGAATTTTCGAATCGGGATCCGGCTCCCAGCCGGGATAATCGCCCGCGGTTTGTACGTCGTACCCCGCCAGGTTAAATACGCTCGTGAGTGCCTGCACCAAATCGTGTTTGGAACTCTCGGAGGACGACCGGGTCAGATTGCCGATTTTGATTTTTCCGTCCCGCACTTGCACTTGGGCCACGTTGTTGGATGTTTCCACCAAGTCGGGAATGTCGGGACTCATACGGTACACACCGTTGTGGGCGCCGTAAACGGCACGGACCAGTTTCCGGGCGTCTTCACCGGCCATTACTTCCGCCGGCATATCATAGTCTTCGATGATAATTTTCAAACCGGGATCGCGGCGTTTTTGTTCGTGCTTGATGTCGTCGATAAGGCGTTGCAATCCTTGGCGAATCTCCTCTTCACGGTCTGCGGGAATGACCACCACGGCCTCACTTTCGCGCGGAATGGCGTTGCGCAAGCCGCCTCCGTTGATCCAAGCGATTTGCGCCCCTTGGTTCAGGAGATAATAGAGCAGGCGGTTCATGATTTTGTTGGCATTGCCGCGGTAGAGGTGGATGTCCATACCGGAATGTCCGCCCGTAAGTCCTTTTACAAACAGATGCAAGGCCCTACCGCCGGCCATGGGGGCTTCGGTACGGTAAGTGCCGGTGGCGGTCACGTCGATGCCGCCCGCACATCCGATATCCAATTCGCGGTCGTTTTCCGTATCCAGGTTCAGCATGATTTTGCCTTTCAGCAAACCGGGTTCCAGCTGGTGAGCGCCCGTCATGCCCGTTTCTTCGTCGAAGGTAAACAGAGCTTCCAGCGGAGGGTGGGGGATATCCTTGCTTTCCAGCAAAGCCAATATGGCCGCCACGCCTATGCCGTTATCGGCTCCCAGGGTGGTTCCGTCGGCCGTCACCCAATCGCCGTCGATGAGCATTTTGATGCCTTCCTTCTCGAAATCGTGTTCCACACCTTTGTTTTTTTGCGGCACCATGTCCACATGTGCTTGCAGAATCACGGTCTCGCGGTTTTCCATGCCGGGCGTGGCCGGTTTGCGGATAATCACGTTTCCGGCCTTATCGCGAATGGTCTCCAAACCCAAGCGGCGACCGAAATTTTCCACATATTCGATGGCCTTTTGTTCTTTTTTCGAAGGACGCGGTACGGCATTGAATTGCACAAAATTCCGCCAAAGCGGTTCCGGGTCCAATTGCGCAATACGCGCATGCATATCTTGTGTCATGTCGGATTGTTTTTTCGGTTTATTCAAAAGTACGCATTTTTGACGAATGCTCTCCGGTCCCGTGAGGCTTTTCCCTGCATTTTATTTTTATGGCAGGACGCCTCCGGAACCCCTTTTTCTCCCTCACAGGCCCACGCGCAAGGGAAATGCTT
>JAADEB010000088.1 GCA_013153655.1 Chlorobiota bacterium | reverse complement strand
GGACCCAAGTCGGAATACAAAGGGAAATAAAATTCGAAATAATCCGGAACCAGGTAGAAACGCAATCCCGTGTCGTAGTGGAAAACCGGTTTTTGACCGTAGGAAGCACCCCATCCGAAATCGGCAAAAAGGTTGAGCCGTTTGTAAATACCGATGTTGACGTTGTTGGCCAGCATCCAACGATTGACAAAGCGGTGGGGATAAAACACTTTGAAACCGCCTTCGGCATATACGTATTGTTGGTAAAAAAGTCCGGAAGTTTCCGAGCGGCCGTAATAGGGATATTTGAACAAATAATCGGTGGGATGCGTAAAGGCCATGGAAAAATAATCCGTTTCCGTACGGTTGTAGGGCATCCACGCGGCATAGGTTCGACATTCGATCTGGCGGTATTTGTCCAGAAAACTGCGAAACCGGAAGGAAGATTCGAGGCGTACGAAAAGGCGGTGGAAGCGCACATTGCTTTCCCAGGCATAGCGCCGGAGCAAGCCGCGCACTTCCCATTTATGCGACAGCATGGCCACGCCGTAGCGGGTGGTTTCTCCGGGCGGACCTGCGGTTTCCTTGTCCACGAACAAATATTCGGCACTCCAATCATGGCCACGCATAAATTTGCGGGCGCGATCCTTGTAGGAAAGGGTGGCAAACACGGAGGCCGTACGGTACCAACGTCCGAAATCGTAGTGATAAGCTTTGGCATAGGCACCCGCCGACCACCCGAAAAGCCGGGGACGCACATAACGTTTGATATAGCGAAAATCGGCCTGGCCGGTCAGGCTCCGGCTCCGGAAAGCGTAGGAAGGTCGTAATTGCCACATGAAATGCTTGTCGATAAACGTTTTGTTGTTGATACCCACACCCAGAATCAGGCCGTCATAAAGGTTGTAATTGAGTTCGGGATTGAGGAAAATTTGCCGGTGGAAAGGCGATTCCAGGTCTTGCCAAAAACGAATCCGGAGCGGTTTGCGCCAGGCCGGAGCCGTATTGTTACGCAGATTAATTTCGGGATAGAGTTCGGTACGGTTAATTTCGGCGCGCCGGGTTTGGTCGGGCCAAGGCATCAAGGTATCACGTCCCCCGAACATAACGGGACCGTCCTTCCCCTCCACCGTTACGGGAAAAGACATTCCGCCGTTGTTGCGAATGCGTAAGAAGGTCTCACCCCGCCGCTTGATTTTCGAAGCACGAAAATCGATTTTGCGGGCCGTACGGTAGAAATCGTCCCACATGAATGAAATATCCGGTCCGCCTTTTTGCCGCCAAAGACTGTCGAAAAGCTGCGGCGTCAACACTTGACGGTCCGCATGGCGGTATATTTCCCGCCAAACGGTATCGGGCAGTCCCGGTGCATACATGTTCAGCGTGTGCCATCCCAGCAAAGCCTTGGAAGGGGTACCCACACTGCGGTTGTAAACCGATAGGCTGTCGGCCGGCAATGCCAGGGCCTGATCGTAATTAAGCCGCGCAATGTAGCGGTACAACAAATAATATTTTTGCCGGTAAGGCACTTCAAACATGCGGTAGGAACGAATCACGGGCCACCGGACCGGCATCCCCGTCATACGCATATACGGGTAATGCGTTTCCACAAATTGCATCACCAAATATTGTTCCCATCCCGTCCGGAAAGCATAATCGCGGCGAAAATCACCGGGCCATTCCGCCATGCTTTGCCTTACGGTCTGATAGAGCAACTGAACCGATAGGCGAAAATCCCGCGGAAAAGGCTTGATCACGGGCAACCAATTGACATCGTACACCGGAAAATTTTCCAAATCCAAACGGGTAATCATGATTTTGCGCGCCACGGGAAAATTCCGGGATTTCAGGTAAGCATACACCCGGTCCAAGGCCAAAGCCTTTTCCGTGTCCGAATAGGATTTGTAGGAAGCGGGGTCCAGTATCCAGGTATGATTTTCCAATTTGAAAACATGAAAAAGTTCCCGTCGCGCGGCCAAATGAAGGGCATTGTTGTCCTTGGCGATTTCCGTCATGCCGTTATCCGCGGGCCGGATTTCCGCATTGGCTTGCCAGGTCCATTCCTCCGCAGGCGAATACAGACGAATCCGGGTGCGAACAGGCATCACGGGACGGTCGAAAAGCAGTATATCGTGGTAGCGGGCTTGGCGGCCGGTGGCATAAGACGGAACGGGTTGGAGAAACACGTTCATCAGGTCGTAACCATCCTTGTCGTAACCCATTCCCGTAAATTTTCGAGCCGGCAGGCGAATCCGGTAGCGAATGGTCAGACTGTCCTTCGGCGTGTCCCAAGAGAGGACCACGGTTCCGCCTCGACGCTTGATTTTCCATGATGTATCCGAAGTGTCGATACGGAGAAATCCGCGCTGTTTTTTGGTGGAAAAATGAAAATCGAGGCGATAGCGTTCGGCCAAAATTTTTCCCACCGACGAATGAATGGAAGCATAGGCATCGAGCCAGTCGTAGAGGGCAAGATGTCCGGCGGAAGGCCGGTCAAAATAAAAGGTTTGCACCACCGAGGCTTCGCACGGACACAGGCTGTCCCAACGGACTTCCAGGTTTTGGCTTACCGGCGTTTGGGCATACACGAATCCCCAAATCCACCAAAACCAAAGGAAGACCTTACTCCTTGACAAAAGGTATGGGAAGAGCCGTCTTGTCATATTGCAAATAATACATTCCCGCCGGGAGCATGTCGACCAAACACCCGTTGCCATCCGGCTTACAGGTCATCACCCTGCGTCCGGCCGAATCGAACACGGTCCATTCTAGGCTACCATGAACCCCGCTAAGGTATATCCGCTCATGTACGGGATTGGGATACAAACCCACCGTTTGCCTGCCGGAGGACTCCACGGCAAACCGGCCGTCCACCGTCAGGGTGGCCACCACGGGCAGGTGGTCGCTCATTTCGAAAAGGTGGTCGCGTAAGCTTTGCGAATAACGTCCCGAACAAGCCGCATCGTTGATATTGCCGTTGAAGCAATTACCGTTGTTGCCGAAAGCAGCATAGGACCCCGTCCGGTAGGAAACGGAGGACGAGGAATTCATAAGACCGGAAGAGAGGAAAATGAAATCGAAACGGTCGTCGAGGCCGCCGCTTACGAAATTATTGTAGGGAGCGTTGTTGTTTCGGTGGGTGGATTGGGTATGCAGGTCGGCAAAGGAGGACGAATTGTGCCAATAGCCGGGTCGTCCCGGATCGCGCAGTGGAATACGGGCCGTGGTGTCGGTGAGGGTTTCGTAGGCCGGTTCGGAAGCGCGGTAGAGGTTGAAATCACCCATAACCGCCACGTGGCGCGTAGGTGGAAGGCTGTCGAGCGAAAGTTCGAGCCGTTGGACCATGCGCAGGCGTTTTTGTTCGTTTTCGGTTCCGGACGAGGCTTTCAGGTGCACCATATACACGTCCAAAGTATCGGAAGCGGGAGTACGCAGGCGAAAGGTATAGTGGTTGATATCGCGTATTTCGGTAGTAATGTAGCCGCTGCGTACGAGTTCCAATTTTTCGTTGTTGTAGTAAACCAATTGGGTCAGTTCGTCATTGGGGTTGGAATGATTGGTTTGATAGGGAACCATCCGGTAGGCGGCATTAAGGGGTTGCAACACGCGGGTGAGCACCTCCGAGGCGGCCGTTTGGCCTTTCATTTCGCAAACACCGAAAACATCGGGCATCCACTCGCCGGCAACGGCCTGCAAATGGCTTTCGCGGTTGTAGGAAGTGCCGTCGGGATACATGAGCAGGTTGTAGGACATCAGGCGCAAGCTGTCCTGTGCCTGCGCCGTCGTAACGGTCCACCACGCCGCCAATATCCAAAGGTATTTAGAAATTGGGGCGAAGCTTGTATTTCTCATAGAATTTATTGATGATTTGCACCACCTCGTCGGTGTCATCGGTGATGTGGATAATATCCAGGTCTTCGGGGCTAATGTAATGATATTTTTCCAAGAGGGTTTCCTTGATCCAATCGATCAGACCGCTCCAAAACTTGCTGTCGAAGAGAATGACGGGAAACTTGGTGATTTTTTTAGTTTGAATCAAGGTGAGTGCCTCGAAAAGTTCGTCCAGCGTACCGAAACCTCCGGGCATAACCACAAAGGCTTGGGCGTATTTGACAAACATAACCTTGCGAACGAAGAAATAGCGGAAATCGATTAATTTATCGGGATCGATATAATCGTTGGCTTCCTGTTCGAAGGGCAAATCGATATTGAGGCCTATGGAAGCGGCGCCTTCCTCTTTGGCACCCTTGTTGCCGGCTTCCATGATGCCGGGGCCACCGCCGGTGATGATGCCGTAGCCTTCTTTGGCCAGCTTACGGGCGATTTCCACGGCTTTTTGGTAATGTTCGGAATCTTCCTTGCTGCGGGCCGAACCGAAAATGGTCACGGCCGGTCCCAATTGCGACATTTTTTCGAAACCTTCCACGAATTCGCTCATGATGCGAAATATTTGCCAGGTGTCGTTGGTCTTGATGTCGTTCCAGTTTTTGGGTTCAACTTTCTTGTTCATACCTCATTGTTTTTTTGAAAATGCGTAGCAAGTTACGAAAATTCCCGGGGTTGAAAGAAAGAAAGAAAGAAAGAAAGAAAGAAAGATGGTAATGATCCTTGAAACAAATTTACAAACCTAACCCAATAAAATAATAATATCCGATAACAACCCATTACGGATTAAAATTTCAAAATAAATTATGATGTCATTCCAGCTTGATCCCGGGCATGCCGTGTTTGTTTCGGAATCCCGAAACAAACACGGCTTAGACTCGGTATAAGAACCTCACCTCTTCCTACTTCCTATCCAAAAGAAGTAAATCGTTGCCGCGGATTTCGGTAAAATAATGCTTGCGGCCTTCTCTATCCTCGAATTGGCGGTATTCCAATTTTCCTTCCACACCCACCAAGCGGCCTTTGCTCACGTAACGTTCCACCACATCGGCGGTTTTACCCCAAACCACGATATTGTGCCATTGGGTTTGTTCCTTACGCTCGCCGTCGCGGGTGATGTAATAATCGTTAGTGGCCAAGCTGAATTTAGCCAGTTTTACACCGTTTTCCAACACTTTGATTTCGGGAGTTTGTCCCACACGTCCGATCAAACTTACTTGATTTTTCATAACTGTTTATTTTTATTGGTTAATGTTTTTCGATGGATTGTTCTTCCTTCCAACGGAATCACAATGCAAAGGTATGGCGGCCCCGGCGCTTCACTCGGTCGGTAAGCATTTATTTTCGAAAATAAATGCATATAAACGACTATAATCGGATATGCATTTGAGTATTAGCAAATTATTTACTATCTTCGAAAGGTAATTTTTCGTTTATCAACGACGAACCACGGAAATGTCTCCACTGTGGAGAAACTATTTACGGCCGGCCCGGTAAAAAATGCTGTTCGGACTAAATGCACAAAAAAACGGTGGCCATCTGCTGATGACAACCGTTTCTGTCAATGGTCTAACCCTGTGCTATGCTTGACTAAGCTTCGTAATTTTTTTCCACTTGCGACCAGTTAATGACGTTGAAGAAATCGTCGATATAATTGCCGCGTTTGTTTTGATGTTTGAGGTAATAGGCATGTTCCCAAACGTCCATTCCCAGGATCGGTGTTCCCTTGCATCCGGCGAAGGACATAAGGGGATTGTCTTGATTGGGCGTGGAGCAGATATACAGTTTTCCACCGTCGTTCATGAGCCAAACCCAGCCGGAACCGAAGCGGCCGAGACCGGCTTTTTTGAATTGTTCGCGAAAGGCGTCGAATGAGCCGAAATCGCGATCGATGGCTTGGGCCAAAGCGCCTTGGGGTTTGCCGCCTCCTTGGGGACTCATGATGGTCCAGTAGAGACGATGGTTGTAGAATCCGCCGCCGTTGTTACGAATGGCCGTATCTTCGGGCGAAATGCCGGACAGAATTTCTTCGATGGTTTTGCCTTCCCAAGAGGTTCCTTGGATGGCGGCATTGAGGCCGTTGGTGTAACCTTGGTGGTGACCCAAGTGGTGTACGCGCATGGTGGCCTCGTCGATGTAAGGTTCCAATGCGTCGTAGGCATATGGTAGATCGGGCAGTTTGAACATAATATTTGGTTTTTGTTTACCGCAAAGGTAGGCAAGCTCCGGCGCAAAACGAAGGATTCCGGATAAATGAAAACAATAAAAGTATAAACTTTATTTATATGCCGCACAAAACATGGCATTTTCCTCTTCCCGCCATATGAGGTTTACTTCCGTTTCCCGCTCATCGAAATATACGCGGGCAAGTCTCCGGGCGGGATTTTCGACCCGAATATCGCGGCGAAAGGAAATCCCGGGCCGTCCGAATAATTTGTACACGGCCTCCTTGGCGGTCCAAAGGCGAAGCATATCCCGAAGGCTTCTGCGGTCGAAACGGTCTTCCTCGCCGGGATGCATGAATTTGGGATATAAGGTGAGCAAACGTTCGTCGGCTATTTGATAATCGATGCCTACGGGTGTTCCGGCCAAAGCCAGGAGGGTGCAACGGCCGGAGTGGGAAATGGATATATGTCGGCCGTCGAGGAGGAAAGGTTTTCCTTGGTCGTCATAGTACAAAAAACCGGATAAACCGGTAAAATCCAATAATTTGTTTTTTAGTTTTTGTTGCAATGCATGGCGTTGGAGGCGGCTTGTTTCCTTGTCATTACCGGATTCCGGAGCGCATAATTTATATACGCCTATATCTTCCGGGAAACGCCATTTTACGGGTTTCATGAACGAAATTTTGAACCCAGAAGACGAAGAAACAGATAGGCCAAAACCCCGCCAATCAAGGCACCAATGGTAAATCCGCGTGCTTCACCCAAGGAAATGAGACCCGTAAAATAAAATATCCAAAGTACGGCAATAATCAACAAATTGTATTTAAGCGCAAGAAGGAGACGGCGGTTCATAGGCGGTTTATAACGAAAATTTATATTAATTGGCCATATCACTGATGAATTTGATACGGAACAGGCGCAATTCTTCTTCGTCGTATTCGTCGCCGAATTCTTCCAATGCATCGGAAATCTTGTCGCGTTCGGCCTCCATAAAATAGTCGGTAAGTTCTTCGATTTGTTCTTCATCGAACATATCTTCGATGATATAATCGATGTTGAGCTTGGTACCCATATAGACCAATTGTTCCATTTCCTTGATCACCTCTTCCAATTCCAATCCTTTGGCGTGCATGATTTCTTCGAGGGGGATTTTTTTGTCGGTGCTTTTGATAATAAAAGCTTTCAAGGCCGAGCGCGTGGGTGCGGATTTGATCACGATATCGTCGGGACGTGTGATATCGTTTTCTTCCACGTAGCGGGCAATGAGGTCCACGAATTCCTTACCGTATTTGCGGGCTTTTCCCTCTCCCACACCGTAGATGCGTTTGAGTTCGTCCAGGTTTACCGGATATTTGATGGCCATGTCTTCCAGGGAAGGTTCTTGAAATATTACGTAGGGCGG
>JAADEB010000169.1 GCA_013153655.1 Chlorobiota bacterium | reverse complement strand
ATAAACGAGCATTTCCGACGCCGAGTAAGCAAAAAAGACGCATTTTATCATCGAAAGGATGCGTGTCATTTAGTATCGGCCTTGATTTTTTTGGTTCTTTTGTATCAAAACAAAAGAACATAACTAAAAAATCACTTATTTTACAGTAGCACAGTTGTATTTACAAAGCGCCTAATTCAAAAACCGAATTTGTTTTTCCAAATAAAATTATGGTAAAGGTGAAATAATTATCTAAAATATTCGGGAACGGTCTTTTGCATACCGTGCTCACAACTTATTCTTCCGCTTGCTTTCGCGGTAGAGGATTTCGCGTTCTTCGTCGGTGAGGCTGTCCAAACCGTGGCGGTTGATTTTGTCCAAAATACGGTCGATTTGTTTTTCGCCGGCGGTTTTGTAGTTGTCGTAAACGTTGAATTTTCCGCGTTTGCTCCGTCTTTTTTGCAAGATCCACGCATACAAGATTCCCGCCGTCATGGCCGCCAAGTGGGCCGCATGACCTCCGGTGTTGACCAAGGGCAATTGTACCAGGTCCCAAACAAGGAACAGCCATAAGAGCCAGCGCCATTTCCAGCGTCCGAAGAGGCGCATGTTGAGCGGATAATCGCCATAGCGCATCCCGGCATAACCCAGCCAAGCCGTATGCACCACCGACACGCCGGTCAGGTAAGTGGCTTGCTCGTCCTTGAACCAGGCGGGAATTCCGTAGTAAGCCGACCAAAAACCCAAGGCGCCGGCAATGATACCCGCTATGCTCAAGCGAAACAAACGCTCGTTGTGTTCCAAAATCTGCAATTGGGTACCGATAAAATGCAAGAGCAGTATGTTGATGATAAACACCACCAAATTCAGATGTATAAAAGGATAGGTGGCAAGGGTCCACGGACGGCGGACAAATTCGGACAAACCGGCCGGCAAGGCAAAATATTGCCATAAATGACCGAAACGAATCAATCCCGTTTCACCGACAAAGAACACCAACCAGAAAAACACCGACACCACCACACTCGCTCCGATGTAGAAATACACCGGTTCGCGTCGCCAGGATGCTATTTCGTCGCGCCAATTCACGGTGAGCGGGTTTTTAGACGTCGAAATGGTATTCGTTGTTGCGATGTCGCCATAGCCACAGCAGGAACAAGCCGGTAAGGGCACCGCCGACGTGGGCGAAATGGGCGATGGGCGTATGCAAATAATTGGTAAAACCCAAGAAAATATCCAGTAGAATCAGTAGCGGAACAAAATATTTGGCATCCAGCGGGTAAGGCAGAAAAATCAGCATCAATTTGGCATTGGGATAGAAGAAGGCAAAGGCCACCAAGATACCGTAGATGGCACCCGAAGCGCCTACGATCACCAGGTTGTAAATACCGAGCAATTCCCTTACTTTGAGCAAAATGGCATCATTGTAAATATATTGTTCCAGTTGCATCAAAGCCGCTTCGTCGCGCGGGGCATGAAGTACGCGCCGGACCACTTCCTCGGGGACGCCGGCCTGGCGTAATTGATCCAAAAGATGATAAAATTGGTAATATTCCACACCGAGAAACAGCGCCAAAGCACCCAATCCCGAGAGGAAATAGAAGAGCAGGAAGCGGTTGGTGCCGTAGCGGTACACGATGGGGGAGCCGAAGGCCCAGAGGGCATACATATTGAAGGCGATATGCCAGATGCCGCCGTGCATAAACATATGGGTAAAGATTTGCCACCAGCGGAAATCCGGATTTTCGGGGAAATGCATGGCAAACAAATTCATAAAGTGCGGGCTAAGCTGCGACAATAGAAAAAAAACTATGTTTACCAGTATGAGTTGCTTGATGATTTTGGGTGTTTTCATTCGAATTTTTTATCGATGTCTTCCTGAGGCAAGATAATAAAATTAGGTTTGCCGGAGGGGTCGTATTTGGGTTCGGGCAGGCGAAACAATTGTGCCAAGAGTTGTTGTTGTTCGCCGGTGCTCATTTTATGACCCGTACGGATGGCGGCTTTGGCGGCCAGTTTGTTGGCCAGGAAACGGTGGAGTTCGTCGCCTTGCAAGGGAATGTCGTCGGACCAATGGGCCAGGAGTTCGTCCATAAAAGCCAGCACGGCGCCGGGTTCCACTCCGGCGGGTACGGCGCTCAGGTGGAGCGTTTGGCCTTCGATGCGGAAATGGATGCCTGTTTGGTGCAGGATGTCCTTATGTTTTTCCAGTAAATCCAATTCGGCGGGCATATAGTCGCGGCTTTCGGGAAAGAGGAGTTCCTGCGTGTTGACGTCGCTTCGGCTCAGTTGGTCCAGAAAGCGGGCAAAGAGGACGCTTTTGTGGGCGCGGTGTTGGTGGACAATCATCAGGCCTTCGGGCATGCGGGTTACCAGGTATTTGTCTTTCCACTGAAAAACGGTGGTGCCTTGGGGCGGTTCGGGGACCGTTTCTTCCACGGTGGGAAAATCGGGCAGGACGGGCGGTTCTTCCGGCGTTTGCGGTGCGGAGATTTGGCCGGGGAAGGGATGTTGAGGCCGGTCGTCGCGGAAGGGATTGAAGCGGGGATCCACTTGGATTTTCGGTTCGCGATAGGTTTTTCCGGACGAGGGCTTGGCACGGGGAATCAGTCCGGGTGTAATGTCGAAATCGATGCTGGGCATTTGGTCGAATTTTCCCAAAGCATGGCGTACCGAGGCGCGTAAGAGATTGTACACGGTATATTCGTCGTCGAATTTGATTTCGGTTTTGGTGGGATGAATGTTGACGTCGATATGTCCGGGGTCGATTTCGAAAAACAGGAAATAGGGCGGGATGCGTTTTTCGGGCAGCAGGCCTTCGTAGGCTTGCATGACGGCGCTGTGGAGGTAGGAGCTTTTGAAATAGCGGTTGTTGACAAAGAAAAATTGTTCGCCGCGGCGTTGTTTGGCGAATTCTGGTTTGCCGGCGTAGCCGTGGATTTTGATATAATCGGTTTGTTCGCTCACCGGCACCAGGCGTTCGGGCATTTTGCGGCCGAAAATGTGGGCGATGCGTTGCATGAGGTTGGACGGCAGGAGGCGATACACTTCGTGGCCGTTGTGGATCAGGGTAAATCCGATATGGTGGTGGGGAATGGCCACGCGTTGGAATTCGTCGATGATGTGGCGCATTTCCACTTGGGCCGATTTGAGGAATTTGCGGCGAGCCGGCACGTTGAAAAAGAGGTTTTTGACGGCGATGGAAGTACCTTTGGGTGCCGACACGGGTTCTTGCGACACCAAGCGTCCGCCTTCGATTCGCACCAGGGTACCGAGCTCCATATCTTCGGTGCGCGTGCGCAATTCCACATGGGCCACGGCGGCGATGGAAGCCAGGGCTTCGCCGCGAAAGCCTTTGGTTTGGATGCGAAACAGGTCGTCGGTGTTGCGGATTTTGCTGGTGGCGTGGCGTTCGAAACACATGCGGGCGTCGGTTTCGTCCATGCCGTGGCCGTCGTCGATCACTTGGATGAGGCCTTTGCCGCCGTCCTTTACAATGAGTTTAATATGCCGGGCACCGGCATCGATGGCGTTTTCCAATAATTCCTTCACCACCGAAGCGGGACGTTGTACCACTTCGCCGGCAGCTATTTGATTGGCCAGGGTTTCGGGCAATAGTTGAATCCGGCTCATGACTTACGAAAAAAATCCCATATAATAAAAAATCACGTAGGTAATCACCAACAAAATGCCGAGGATGAGCAGAAAGCGTATCAACACGCCCGACATGAAGGGACGTTTGGTGGCCTTGCGTTGGAATTGGCCGCGGATACGTTCTTCGATGATTTTGCGGTCGGGATTGTCGTATTTTTTCTTGATTTCTTCCAGGCGTTCTTTCCGCTCGTCGTAGTAACGGGGCGTGTAGTCGAATTTGTTGCTTTTGGGTAAGTGGAAATTGAAGAATCCCATGGTTTCGTTTTTTAAATGTTTTGTATGATAAAACCGTTTTTGATTTTCAGGTCGGCACCCGTTGCTTTCTTGAAATTTCTTTTCATTTTCTGAATACCGGTCGATCGCAATGGACTTCGACTCGTTACAATATAAGCCATTTTCCGGAAATTTTCCAAACCCAACAATTCTATGCAGCGGCTTAATTGCGGAATGGCTTCTTCGATTTTTTTTCCTTTCAATTCCACAAAATGTTGAGTCGTTTCGGCCATAACGAGGCAATCGCATTTCCTCCCTTCGGTAATCTGACAACCGTCCACTTGGATTTTGAAGACTTGGATTTGACGGTTATTTACAAAAACAATTCGCCGCCTGTTTTCCCGGCAAATGATTTGCTTATGGGATAATATTTCCGTACATGTTTCCTTCCACATTACGAGGCAAATTCCAGTTGAAGCAATTTTTCGAATTCTTCGGCGATATCTTCGGAAGCCGTATCCAACACATTTTGGTCGATCAGGCCGCTTTCCGGGTCCATAATACTTTTCAGATGTCCGCCGTGTTCCAATTCATAGGCCTTTATGGTGCCGGGAGCCAAAATTTCTCCCTTGGGAATCACGGAATAAATATCCTGTTTGGCGGAAAGTTTTTCTTCAAGCATTCCCGCGTATAACAAATTATTGAAAGCCGCCAATATGTAGGGGCTGTGGGTGGTGATGAAATATTGGTAATGATTGCCGGAATTAAATACGTGTGCCAGGAGTTTTACAACGTCATATTGTGCTTTTGGAAACAAGTGTGCCTCCGGTTCTTCAATAAATAATTTAGTGGATAAATTTGCGGCGGGATTAAAAAATTGGTTTTCCAAAATGACCAATAAGGGCAATATTTCTTGTTGTCCCGAAGAAGCATATAACATTTCAACCGCTCTTCCGTCCTTATGTTGAATAATATCTTTATCGTTAATATGAACAAATTTCCCATTAATAATCCTGTTTAATAAATAATGGAAAATGTCGTCATCTTTGGAATGACGGGTATGAATGTTTTTTTGGTAATCGAGTGTCTTGCTTCGTTCATATATCGAACCGAATTGTACCAAAAAAGGATCTAAGGGTATATTGTTTTGAATAAAATGAAATATGTTAGCCTGAATATAGGAGAAAAAACTTCTTCCGGAAGGAATAAATATATTTATATGAGGATACTTAATACCCGTTTTATGGGTATATTTTCTAAATTTATTATTGAATTCAATAAAAAAGAGAGATTCATCTATTTGATGTTGATCCAGGCTGGTTTTCAAATTTTCAAAAATGGAAATGCCGGTATGGATTAATGCTTTTATTTTGGGATGATATTTTATGTCGATTTCTTGGTTACGGGTTTGAATAACTTTAATCCAATAACCATTTTGGTAATATTCGACTCTAAATTCTTCTTCCTTATTCCAGGTATGAGGAGGAAAGTATCGATAAAATTTTTCTTTTGTTAAATCATTAATTTCTTCAAAAGTTTTTCCGTTGGAAGAATAATAACCAATATCTTTAATAAGGCTTTTAAAAAAATAAATAAGTTTAACGGAAACACTCTTTCCGCTTGCTTGCGGACCTAAAAGCAAGTTGATTTTGCCTAATTCCATTTCCAAATTATGGATACCGGCAAAATTCCGGATGATAAGTTTTTCCATTAAACCGTGGATTTGTTACGACGAAGTTACGAATTTTGTTTCAACCAGGCCATTTTGATGGCCGCCGCGGCGCAGTCCACGCCTTTGTTGCCATGGCGGCCGCCGCTCCGCTCGATGGCTTGTTGTTTGGTGTCGTCGGTGAGGACGCAGAACACCACGGGAATGTTGCCGCGCACGTTCAGGTCTTTGATGCCTTGGGACACGGCTTGGCAAACGTAGTCGAAATGGGGCGTTTCGCCGCGGATGATGCTGCCTACGGCGATGATGGCATCCAGGAAAGCGTTGTCCTGCATGCGGCGTGCACCGTAAATCAGTTCAAAACTGCCGGGTACGTGCCACAGGGTGATGTTTTCTTCCTTCACACCCAGACGCAAGAGGGTGTTCCGGGCGCCTTCGGCCAGTTTTTCCGTGATGTCGGGGTTCCATTCCGATACCACGATGCCGATACGCATGCCGGAAGCGTCGGGCATGGTGCTTTCGTCGTAGTAGGAAAGATTTTTTTCGCTCGTAGCCATATTATTGTTTACCGTATTGTGCCTGCGCCAAGTAGATTTTGGCGTCTTTGGCATATACCGATTTGGGATAATCCTTGTCGATACGTTCCAGGTATTTACGGGCTTTTTTCAGGTATTTGTCGTCCTTCTTGCTTTGGTAGAGGTCCAGGGCCACTTTGCCGGCCTTGAACAGGTACATGGGTGCCGTAAATTCGTTGTCGGAGGCTTTGACGGCTTTTTCGTAGTATTCCAGGGCGTCTTCGGGTTGGTTGAGTTGGAGGAACGAGTCGCCGATGACGCCGAGGGCCATGGGATGTAAGACTTCGTCGTCGCTTTTGAATTTGCTCAATTCCGATACGGCTTTGTCGAACTGACCCAGGTGGTAGTAGGCCAAACCGGCGTAGTAGTGGGCCAGGTTGCCGGAGGGGGTACCGCCGTACTCGTCGATGACGTCCAGGAGGCCGTATTTGCCGCCGGTGCCTTTGAGGGCTTGTTCGAAGAGTTGTTTTTGTTGGGCTTCGTCGGTGGCATCCACGGCTTGTTCAAAGAGGCTTTGGGCCGGATAGAGGGCGTTGGCCGCTTCGGCGCGCTTGGGAATGACCACTTTTTGGTGGTAGAAATAATAACCGGCCACCAGCAGGGCGATGATAAATATGCCGGTAAAGATTTTATTTTGATGCCGTTCGAGGAATTTTTCGGACTTGACGGTCAGGTCTTCCACGCTTTCGAAACTCTTGGCCACGAAACTGTCGTCGGTATGTCCGCCTTGAACTTTGACCTTCTTGTAACCTTTCTTCTTGTAACTTGCCATAATAGAGATTAATTTTCGTCGTGATGCAAAGATATAAGTTTTTGAGAAATAAACGGGTGATTCCATTGAATTTATCAAAACGGGAATTACCGGGTCGTTAGCTGCTAACCGTTGGACGTTATTATTAGCTTTTTGGAGATTTCTCACATTCGTTCGGAATGACAGGTCGTGTTCCGAAGGCGGTAACAGACCAAAAGGACGACTACTGTCATTAAGGACGACTACTGTCATTTCGAGGGAAGCGACGCAAGGAGCGACGCCGTGTCCGCCTCAGGCGGGAGGAATCTCATTTTCGGAACATGGGAAACGGTTTTTTAGTGAAAGAGTGAAAGAGTTTTTTAAATGAACAATGAACAATGAAAAAATAAAAATCCAAATCCTAATGCCTAAATCCCAAATCCGAGAAGAAGGAGAATGACGGATGACCGGTGACGGGTGACCGGTGGAATATTCGGGACACGGGACACGGTAAATGGGGAACATGTTTTTGGGGACGCAGATGGGACAGGTAAAACAGATATCACAGATGTTACGGGTGTTTCGGTTTTTTTGACGATTTCGTAGAGACGCCGGTAT
>JAADEB010000031.1 GCA_013153655.1 Chlorobiota bacterium | reverse complement strand
GCGCCTTCCTGCCACATTTCCACATCCCGCTCCAAAGCGGCTGCAACGAAATCCTCAAACGCATGCGCCGCCGCTACCGAAGGGAATTGCATCTGGAAAAAGTCCGGAAAATCAAGGAACTTCGCCCGGATGCGGCCATAGGTGCCGACGTGATCGTGGGATTTCCCGGCGAAACGGACGAAATGTTTGCGGAAACCTACCGCTTCCTGAAAGAAAGTCCGGTTACCTACCTGCACGTGTTTCCTTATTCCGACCGTCCCGGCACCGAGGCCTCGGCCATGAAGGACAAAGTATCCGGCAAGGTAAAACGCGAACGCAGCCGCTTGCTACGCGAACTTTCGGCCCGTAAAACGGCCCTGTTTGTCCAAAGCCAACTGGGAACCGTGCGTCCGGTCCTGTTCGAGCGCAAGGAAAGCGACGGCCTCCTTTGGGGTTGGACGGACAACTACATCCGCACGGGAGTGCCCTACCGTCCCGGCTTGGAAGGAAAAATCCTACCGGTGCGTTTGGAGAATTTTTATGACGGGAAGGTAAGCGGTAAAATTTACTGATCCCTCTTCCCTACGTTGTTTTTCAAGGTATATCAATGTTTCTTTATGGCAACTTAACATCCGTTTTAAATTTCCTTCCCTATTCCTTTTGATAACTTTCCACCGGTGCACAGGTACAATGAAGGTGCCGGTCGCCGTAAGCGTCATCTATACGGGCCACGGGCGGCCAATATTTGAATTCACGCAACCAAGGAACCGGAAAAGCGGCCTTGCGGCGGGTGTAGCCGTGGAACCAAACATCGGCGGTGACCATTTCCTGGGTATGGGGGGCATTTTTCAAGGGATTATCGGCATCATTTTCTCCGGCTTCCATGATTTCCTCATAAATGGCCTTCATGCTTTCGAGGAAACGGTCCAATTGTTCCTTGTTCTCGCTTTCGGTGGGTTCGATCATCAAGGTTCCCGCTACGGGGAAAGAAACCGTGGGCGCATGAAAACCGTAGTCCATAAGACGCTTGGCCACATCGGTAACGCGGATACCTTTGTCCTTGAAGGGACGCAAATCGGCAATAAATTCGTGTGCCACCCTGCCCCCTTCGCCTTTGTAGAGTGTGGGAAAATATGGATGGAGGCGGGTTTCCAAATAATTGGCATTGAGGATGGCGATTTCCGCCGATTTTCGCAGGCCTTCGGCTCCGGACATGAGTATATATCCGTAAGCAATCAAAGGCACCACCGCCGATCCGTAGGGTGCGGCGGCCACTTGACGACCCTTCGGTCCACCCACCGGCATCAAGGCATGTGCGGGCAAATAATCTTTCAAGAAATCTTTTACCAGAATGGGACCGGCTCCCGGTCCTCCGCCACCATGAGGCACGGCAAAAGTCTTATGCAGATTCAAATGGCATACATCCGCACCGATGACCGCCGGTGAAGTAAGTCCCATTTGCGCATTCATATTGGCACCGTCCATATACACCAAACCTCCGTAACGATGAACCGTTTCGGTCATGTGTTTGATGTCCTTTTCAAATACACCGTGGGTGGAAGGATAAGTCACCATAAACACGGCCAGGCGATCCGCATATTCACGGGCTTTGGCCTCCAAATCTTCGGTGTCGATGTTTCCCGTTTCGGTGGTTTTGACCACCACCACTTCCATTCCGGCCATGACGGCGGAAGCGGGATTGGTTCCATGTGCCGAAGCGGGAATAAGCGCCACATTGCGGTGCGCCTCACCACGGTCTTCGAAATATGCCTTGACGGTGATAAGTCCGGCATATTCGCCTGCGGCACCGGAATTGGGTTGGAAACTCACCGCGTCCAAACCGGTAAGACGACAAAGCGCATCCTCCAAACGCACAAACATCTCCCTAAATCCGCGTGCATATTTATCCGGCATAAAAGGATGCAGGGATGTCCACCGCGCATCGGCCAGGGGTGCCAATTCGGCCGGAGAATTGTATTTCATGGTACACGAACCCAAGGGAATCATACTATGTACCAATGACAAGTCCTTGGATTCAAGACGTTTGATATAGCGCATCAAGGCGGTTTCGGAGCGGTAACGGTGAAAAACATCCTGCGTCATAAAATCATCGCGGCGGTAGAAGTCGGCGGGAATATTATCGGCAGGCTCACCGGAAGGCAAGGATAACGAAAGTCCGGTATGATCCGAAATCAATTGCAATATTTTTTCCAAGTCATCGCGGGTGGTAAGCTCATCCGTGGAAATCATTACGATTTCATCACCTTCGAAGTAATTGAAATGAAGATCCGCCTTTTCGGCTTTTCGGCGAAAAGCTTCACGGTCCGGGATACGGAAACGCACCGTGTCGAAAAAGACTTTACCGGTGGTTTCGATGCCGCCGTTTTGCAAGGCATGGTGTAGCAAAAGAGCCTGGCGATGAATACGACGTGCGATTTCCTTCAAACCTTCGGGACCGTGATAGACGGCGTACATGCCGTTGAGTATGGCCATAAGCACTTGGGACGTACAGATGTTGGACGTGGCATTTTCGCGTTTGATATGCTGTTCGCGGGTTTGCAAAGCCATACGATAGGCGGGATGACCTTGTGCATCGACACTGACGCCTATGATGCGGCCGGGCACGTAACGCTTGTAGGCTTCGCGGGTTACAAAAAATCCGGTATGCGGACCGCCGTAATAGAGCGGCAATCCGAAACGCTGGGTGGAACCGGTGACCACATCCGCACCCGAATGTCCGGGAGGTTCCATAAGCGTAAGGGCCATGAGATCGGCTATGACGGCGGTTTTGATATCCAAACGGCGGAAACGTTCATATAAAGGCCGGTCGTCGAAAATTTCACCGTCGCGGCGGGGATTTTGCCAAATGACCCCGAAGAAACCTTCATCCGGTTCAAATGTGTTGATATCGCCTTCCACCAATTCGATACCACGCGACCAAGCACGGGTGCGAACCACTTCGGCAATGTGGGGGAACACTTGACGGTCCATAAAAAACTTGTTGACACCCGCCTTTTTCTGCTTGCGCGAACGCATATGGTAGAACATCAACATGGCTTCGGCGGCGGCGGTGGCATCGTCCAGAAGCGAAGCGTTGGCCAATTCCAATCCAGTGAGTTCCACCAGCATGGTTTGGTAATTGATAAGGGCTTCGAGGCGTCCTTGGGATATTTCGGCCTGATAGGGGGTGTAGCCGGTGTACCAGGCGGGATTTTCGAACACTTGTTTGCGAATGATTTCGGGCAAATGGGTGGCATAATATCCGTAACCGATAAAGGAGCGGCCGGGACGGTTTTCCGCGGCCAATTCGTTTATATGGTCGAGCCATTGTTCCTCCGTCAACGGACCGGGAAGCGAAGGAAGGGCATCCAAGTGAATATTGTCGGGAATGGCTTGCCGGATAAGCGTATCGAGGGAATCGAGGCCCATTTCGTTCAACATTTCGACGATTTCGTTTTCACGGGGTCCGATATGGCGTTCCGTAAAGGATTTGGTTTTCATGAATTCCTAAAATTTGTTCGCGGTAATTTGCTTTCAATCTACAAAAAAATTGCTGATAAAGGTCATTTAGAAGGAGAGAAATAAATGGCGAAAATTATTAATATGTTGAAAATTCTAAACATTAAATGATATTAACGATGATTCTAGTCAACATCCGGAATACTTGCATATTTTTAGATAATATTAAAGCTATAAAAAATGTATATTTTTGAAGAATTTGAGATATCACTTGATCAAGAAATCATTTTTGGACGATTAACTCTGCTAAGACAAGTGCTTGAACCGTATTATTCCTTATTTTTACACGAAATTAAATGCGAACATGAGTTTCAAAAAATTTATTCGTTATGTTGTATTAATCGTAATCAGTACATTGCTGACCCTTACCATTCTCTTTTGGCTTACCATAGGGAGCTTGGTTTTTATGGCCAAAGCCGTAGGCAAAGGCGCGGACGAGGAAGCCTCCAAACCCGTTAGCGAACATACCTATCTGGAATTGTATCTGGATTATCCCGTCCATGAACGCACCGGAAGTCCATTCAATAATTTCAATCCGCAAACTTTACGGCTGGAACCTTCTCCCACATTCGGTCAACTGCTCGACATGATTAGGGAAGCCGAAAAAGACCCCCAAATCGACGGAATCGTACTGCGCAGCAATATGCCTCAAACGGGCTGGGCCCAAACGGTGGAATTGCGCCGGGCTCTGGAACATTTCAAAAAATCGGGAAAAAGCATCTTCGCATATTTGGACGAAATAACACCGAAAAATTATATCCTTGCTTCGGTTTCCGACAAAATTTATTTCAATAACGTGGGAATGGCCGACTGGAAAGGACTTTCCATGCAATTACTGTTTTTCAAAGATTTTTTGGATAAACTTCATATCGACGTTCAGGTTATTCGTCACGGAAAATACAAAAGCGCCGTGGAACCCTTCATGCAAAACAAAATGAGCGAAGCCAACAGGCTTCAAAACAAAATGTTGCTCACGGACCTTTGGACCGAGATGCTGCGCGACGCTCATGCCGGACGAGGTTTGGATACCGCCGGACTCAATAAAGCCGCCGCAAGATTGCGCTTGTGCACACCCGCAGATTTGATGCGCTACAAAATGGTGGATACGGTGTTTCCGGTCCATGCGCTCAAACAACATATCAAAGATGAAGACGAAACCACGGCCGACATTCATTTTATCGACGAAAGAAAATATTTCCAAAAAACAAAAGCCAAAAAACTGCTGAATCCCCTTTCGAAAAAACTCCCCCAAATTGCCGTTCTCACGGCCGAAGGGGAAATTGTTCCGGGAGAAGGAAAACCCGACCAAATAGGCGAAACCTCCCTGATCAAAACCATCCGCAAACTGCGCCGGAGCGACAAAGTAAAAGCCGTGGTATTACGCATCGACTCCCCCGGCGGAAGCGCTACGGCTTCTGAGAATATTTGGAACGAACTCAAATTGTTGGCCGCTGAAAAACCGCTCATTATAAGCATGGGAAACGTGGCGGCCTCGGGCGGCTATTATATCGCTATGGCAGGAGAATATATCTTTGCTGAACCCACCACCATCACCGGAAGCATAGGAGTCTTCGGGCTGGTGCCCAATATTCGCGGTTTGGCCGAAAACATTGGCATCCATGTGGATACGGTCAAGACACACCCGCACGCCGACATGGGCGTATTTCGACCCCTCGACACATTGGAAAAGGAATATTATCAAGAAATGGTGGAACATGCATATGGAAAATTTTTGCTCAGGGTGGCCGAAAATCGCGGCATGGATCCCGCTCGGGTAGACAGCTTGGCCCAAGGACGCTTATGGTCGGGGGAAGACGCTTTTGCCAATGCCTTAGTGGATACTTTGGGCGGATTGCGCGAAGCCATTCAACTTGCCGAAAAAAAAGCCAAAGAAAAAAATCCCGCCCTGAAAGAAAAAACGTTCAGGATAAAATTCTACCCCGCACCCGAAAATCCGTTTGCCATGCTTTTCGGTTTGGATGCCGAAACCCGGCTCTGGTGGAAAACCTTACGGGACTTGAAGAAAGGAAAAATCTTTTCGGGCGAATGGGCAGATGAATACAACCGGTTATTTTTACAAGAAAAAATATGGATGCGAATGGAATACACACCGGTAATCCGGTAATATTGAGTGCGCGAAACATTCATAAACACTTCGGCAAGCTCCACGTGCTCAAAGGCGTGGATATTGATATTCCGCGCGGTGAGGTGGTGAGTATCGTAGGGCCCTCCGGGGCGGGTAAAACCACCCTTTTGCAAATTCTCGGCACTTTGCTTCTGCCGGATAATAATCATTATAAGTTGAGTATCAACGGATTGGAATTAAATCAATTGAGCGGAAACAAACTTTCGGATTTTCGTAACCGTCATATCGGATTTGTCTTCCAATTCCATTACCTGCTCCCCGAACTGACGGCATTGGAAAATACGGCCCTTCCGGCCTATATCGCCGGTGTGTCCAAAAAAGAAGCCGACCGCAAAGCCGAAACATGGCTTCGAAAGGTGGGCCTGGCCGAACGCCTTCATCACCTGCCTGCACAACTTTCCGGTGGCGAACAGCAACGAGTGGCCGTAGCCAGAGCCCTCGTCAATAATCCGGACATCATATTTGCCGACGAACCAAGCGGCAACCTGGATACCGCCAATGCGGCCAAGCTCCACCGCCTTTTTTTCGATTTGCAGGAACAAACCGGAACCACATTTGTCATCGTTACCCATAATCCCGAATTGGCCGGAATGTCGCACCGGATTTATCATATGCAGGACGGTAAAATAACGGATAATAAATAATTCGCGAGACAAAAAATTACTCATGAAAGTCTTTTCCCGGATTATCCCGAAAAAATACTTTTAAACTGGATAAATCGCCATAAGTTTTATAGCTTTGAAAAAAATTGCAAAACATGAATTTTTGGGCGGTTTTTCTATTGACTTTAATTATTATCGGCATCGGCGTGTTGGGTATCGGTATCAAAATGTTTTTTAAAAAAGACGGACGTTTCGAAGGCACCTGTGCCAGCATGAATCCCGAAACCAATGATAGCGGCGTATGCTCGTTTTGCGGAAGAACCAAAGATGAATATGAAGGCAATTGCTCCCGGGAAATTCTGAAAAAAATCATCGAAGAGAAAAAAGCCGCCGAACGAAACATTTTCGATCCCGACGAGTACCTTCATTAAATCGCGGATTCAAGTCGTAAATGCAACTTTATTTTCATCCGTTAGTATTCCAAAGTTAGATAAAAATTCCAAAGGGCTTAAATAGTTTAATTTTTTTCTTGGTCTATTGTTTAATTTGTTTTGAATAATGTTTAATTCTTCTTGTGTTATGTTTTGAAAATCAGTCTTTTTCGGTAGATATTGTCGAATTAATCCATTGATATTTTCATTGGCGCCTCTTTCCCATGAATGATATGGATGAGCAAAATAAAATTGGATGTCCAAACCCGCTGATATAGTTTGATGCAAGGCAAACTCTTTTCCGTTGTCGCCGGTTATGGTATGAATCAAATTTTTTATTTCCTTCAATGTTTGTATGGTTTTTTGAGCCAATTCCCGGGCATTTTTTCCGTTTAGCTTTCTTATCCAAACCAGAGAACTTTTTCTGTCGTTAATGGTCAAAATGGCGCCTTTATGGTTTTTGCCAATAATGGTGTCTATTTCCAAATCACCAAATCGTTCCTTTTTGTCCACTATGGCGGGACGTTCATCAATGCTTACTCTATCTTTAATGATACCTCGTTTGTCCTTCAAATGTCCTCTTTTTCGGTATCGTTTCCCTTTGCTTCTCAAATGTGTATAGAGATCACCTCCTTGTTTCTTGTCTTGCCAGATGTGTTGATAAATTCTTTCATGACTTACACAAGAGATTCCTTCTAATTTGGCTCTGTTGGTTATTTGTTCCGGTGACCAATCATCCCGGATTTTTTCTTCTACATATTGTTGAACTTCATCCGTAAATTTCTTCTT
>JAADEB010000112.1 GCA_013153655.1 Chlorobiota bacterium | reverse complement strand
TTCCAAAGGCAAAAAAAGAATAAATGCAAAAACGAACTAAGCAAAAAAACAGACCAAAAACGGTCAACGCTATTTAGGCAAGTTCAACTTTAACCTTTCACCTTTTACCTTGGTCCTTATTATTGAGCATTAAACCGCCGTGTCCGCCTCAGGCGGATTAAATCGGCACTTTAATTTTAACATTAACCTTAACTAAGTCAAATAGTTACCATTGTCATTCCGAAGGAGTTTACGACTGAGGAATCTCCTATTTCTGTTGAAACGTTAAATCGTTAAACCGTTAAACCGTGCAATCGTTGAATTGTTAAATGGATACTTTGACTTTAACCTTAACTTTAACTAAATCAAATAATTATTAGTCCTTAGTTGTTCATTCTTAATTGTTCACTATTCCCTAAATCACTATTTCACTCAAACAAATTCCTTCATTCTTTCACTTTTTCACTAAAAAAACTATTCACTAAACCACATCTTTCACTAAGCCACTAAAAAAATTGTTCATTGTTAGTTGTTCATTAAAAATTTCTACCCTTACTTTCTTATAAAACCCCGGGCGTCCATAATCCATAAAAAGAGGTTTGTCATAAGAAAAAGAGGTTTGCCGGATATTTTGCATATTTGCCTCTCTGAAAAATAAATATTACTTTTGATAGTTAGTATTAAACAAACGAAACGATAATCAGCTTAAATCAAACCCATCATGAACGGAAGTTTAAACAAAGTTATGCTCATCGGCAATTTGGGTATGGACCCCGAAATCCGGTATTTTGAAGACGGTAGATCTTTGGGGCGCATGCGTATTGCCACCACCGAATTTTATCGCGACCGCGAAGGTAATCGACAAGAACGCACCCAATGGCACACCGTAGTGGTGCGTAACCGCCTGGCCGAAATTTGTCATCAATATTTGAAGAAAGGAAATAAAATTTTTGTGGAAGGACGCATTCAGTATCGCGAATACACCGATAATCAAGGACAGCAACGTTACGTGACCGAAATCGTGGCCACACATATCGATTTCCTGACGCCACGTTCGGCTCAGGCCTCATCCGGCCAATACCAAAATACACAACCGCAAACCAACCCCGCCGGAAATTCCGGTACGGCTTCCGCTCCCCAAGCGGCGGCACCCTCCACCGCCCCGGAAAAACCCGCCGAACCCCAAGCACCCGCAGCGGATAATCCGGAGGACGATTTGCCCTTCTGATCCTTAACCAAAATCCCCGAATATGGAAACCGACATACCTCCGCCGGCGGAAGTGCACACTTGGATTTATCTGTTGATCATCCTCTTGTTGCTCTTTTTGTCGGCCCTTATTTCCGGCTCGGAAGTGGCATTCTTTTCCTTGAAGGAAAAACCCCAATGGGACACCGACCCTTCCGGAAAGGAAAACATGAAGCGCATTCGCAATCTCCTGCGACGCCCGCAACATTTATTGGCCACCATCCTTACGGTCAATAATTTGGTCAATATCACCATCGTTATTATCGCCACCTACTTGGTGGAACAATGGATGCACGATGCACCCGCCTGGTGGCGTTTTACGGTGGAGGTGGTCATAATCACGGCCGTTATTTTGTTTTTCGGAGAAATTCTTCCCAAAGTCCTGGCTACCCGCAATGACCTGGCTTTTGCCAAACGAACCGCCGGCATGTTGGATTTTTTCAACAAACTTTTTATGGTGTTCACCTACCCGATGGTGTATCTAACACGCCGCGTACAAAAATACCTGCACGACGAGGACCAACATTTTTCCCATGAAGAATTGTCCCACGTGCTGGAAATGGCCAAACCCGAATCTTCCACCGGCGAACAACGCATCCTTTCGGGTATTCTGAATTTCGGTCAAACCGAAGCCAAACAAATCATGAAACCCCGCGTGGACATTTTTGCCTTGGATATTAACGAACCCTTTCAGGAGGTAATCGAAAAAATCAGCCGTCATGGTTTCTCGCGCATCCCGGTTTACAAAGGCGACCTGGACCATATCCGGGGAATCCTCTTTGCCAAGGACCTTTTGCCCCACTTGAACAAGAAAGATTTCAACTGGCCCTCCTTGCTTCGCAAACCTTTTTTTGTGCCGGAAAACATCAAATTGGACGACCTCCTCAAAGCCTTCCAACGCCGTCATACCCACTTGGGAATCGTGGTGGACGAATACGGCGGAACATCGGGTTTGGTGACCCTCGAAGATGTGATCGAGGAAGTACTCGGCCAGGAAATCCAGGACGAATACGACCACGAAAAATTACCCTATCGCAGAATCAATAAGAACACTTACCTTTTCGACGGCAAAATTCCCTTGAAAGATTTTTACAAATACATGGAAATGCCGGAAGAGGATGTGGAAAAATTCGAAGAGGCCAAGGGACCGTCGGAAAGCTTGGCGGGATTCTTTCTGGAACAATACGGTGATTTTCCGCAAAAAGGCGATCACATCCGGTTCGGTTCGTATGAGCTCATCGTAAAGGAAATGAAAGACAATCGACTGGATAAAATTCAAGTGATCAAACGATGAGAAAAATTTTAATGTTTTGGCTTTTGGGGGGATTGCTCTCTCTGACAGCTTGCGGCGGCGACGAACCCGTCCCCAAGCCCCGCGCCCAATTACGCCTCGAATATCCGCCGCCGGCATATGAAAATTTCCATGACCCGCGCCTTCCTTTTTCGTTCGAAAAATCCGTTTATGCCCGCGTACAGGTCAAATCCGATTCCACCTTCGACATCGCTTATCCGCAAATGAATGCCCGGTTCTACTGCACCTATGCGCCCGTGCGGGGAAACCTGCGCCAACTCCTGGCCGATGCCGACAAACTCACTTACAAACATGCCATCAAAGCCGAAGGCTTTGCGCCTCCCAAAATATTTGAAAATCCCAAAAATCGTGTTTTTGCCCGCCTCAACCGCGTTACGGGAAATGCGGCCTCGCCTCTTCAATTTGTGATTACCGACAGCACAGCCCGGTTTGTAACGGGTTCCTTATATTTTCGTTCCGTTCCCAATTACGACAGCATCCGCCCGCCGCTCGAATACCTTACCCGCGATTTGGTACATATGATCGAATCGTGGCGGTGGGAAAATTAAATTTTATAATTACTTGAACTACAATTAATATCTCAATAAGCATAAAATTATATTAAGCATAAAAATAATTTTTGTCAGTTTTATAATTAATAAAAAATATTATATTTGAACATAATTAAAAACTAATTGCTATGAAAAAGATTGGACTATTGTTAATTGCCATGCTCTTCACAACAAACTTAATGGCCAAAAATGCTAATCTATTTAATTACGATCGAGGTAAAGTCGAAAAAGCTTTGATTACAGCCAATGTGTTGGACAAATATGTAAGCACACATGCTGTTACCGCGGCTGAATTGGATGTAAACAACAACCCCATTCTCGCTAATTTTAAGGATGAAAGTAGCATGCCTGCCGCGTCTTCTAATCAAGCACTTGGCATTCCTGGATTTATTTGGGGATTAGTTCTTGGTTGGGTAGGTATATTAATCGTTTATCTGGTTACCGAAGATCAGGAAGAAACAAAGCAGGCACTTTATGGATGTATTGTTAACGCTGTATTATGGGTTGGTTGCTATTTTCTATTATTAGCAGGAACAGCAACAGCAGCGGCAGCTGGTTAATCTAAATAACAAAGCATTCTGATGAAAAACCCCTGTTTTTAAAACAGGGGTTTTTATATAAAATTTTGGAATAAATATTGTATATTACCAACGAAAAAGAATGTTATGAGGAAGTATTTTTTAGCGTACATCATAATACTTTTGGCAGCTACCGGGGTCCGGGCTCAAAACTATTACCGGCTTCGCACAGATATGACCATAAAAAAGAAAAATTTCGACGGAACCTATTCATTAACCAAAGGGACGGTTTACTACGACAATATCACCGGTAAATTGGTAATGGACCTCTGGTTTCCGCATAAGGAAACGTATGTGATGTATAAAAATATGGTATATGTATTCAAGGACGGAAAATTCGTACAAGCTTATCAAAATCCCGCACCCCCCGAAACCACCATATTCGCATTGGTTCTGAAAAACAATTTAAAATATTACGGTTTGGAAAAATCCGGTTATACACTCACCGATATAGAAGAGGACGACGGATTGGTTATTTCCACATGGTTGCCACCCAAACAATTTCGAAACGCCGCCGGACGATTGATGATTGCCAACAAAGACGGATTGATTACAGGCATCGTATTTTTCAGCAGCGAAAATCCCGACAAGGTGGTCAGCAAACAGTTTTTTGAAAATTACCGGGAAATCAACGGCCTCTATTTTCCCACCAAAATGGTTCAATTACTCTACGATAAACAGGGAAACGAATCCATCCAACAAACCGAATTCGAAAACATAGTGATTGATGAGAAAGATAATGACCGTTTTTATGATTTTCCTATTGAGCGGTATCTTCAAGGCGACGGGGCAAACCGCTGAAAGAACAGCCTCCGGAAGACCCTATTTGGATAAAACCCGTGATATTTTTGTCGTAGAAAGCCATCGACACGATTGGGCCGCTCCTTTGCGGCATGCGCATAACGAAGCCGAAGCCGTTTTTGCATTCCTGTATTTGGTATACAAAACCTTTGTGTCGTCGCAGGATATCGATTCGTGTGTGTTTTATCCTTCGTGTTCCACTTATATGATGTTATCGATTCAAAAGCACGGCGCCTTCATCGGATTCCTCGACGGAATCGACCGCCTTACCCGTTGTACGCCCTTTGCCAACGGACGTTATCCGTTTAATCCCAAATACAAAAAATATGAAGACCCTGTTGATTGAGCGAATCATGTTGTTGTGGGTTTGGGCCTTAATTCCCGCCGCCGGTCAAAATATCACGTCGGATACCCTTCATCCTCCGCCGGATTCAGACACGATCAACCGTCCTGCGGAAGAGCCGGATATTTTCGACAAGGATCACAGCCTGCGTTTCGCCGATTATTTGTTCCGTACCGGTCAATATGAATATGCAACGGAAGAGTATCAACGAGTGATATTCATGCAACCCGGTTTCGTATATCCCAAATTGCAAGTGGTTAGATCTCAAAAGGCCCGGAAAGATTTCCAAAAGGCCTTGAACTATTTTGCTCTTTATTTTCCGGTATTCGATACCCTTTCGCCTTCCGTACAAAAGGAAGGGATACGTCTTTATATCCTTGTGGAAGATTATCCGGAAGCGAATTTTTGGTTACGGAAAACGTCTTGGCCCAAACCGGAGAAAGCCACATGGACCTTGGGCATTAAGGCATTGGAAATGAAATGGGATGAAGCTTTACAATATTATAAAACATATGAAGACAGCATCCGGAACCCCGTTTTTCATCAATTCGGGCTAACGGTTCAACGGCGTTTGGAACAGCCGCACAAATCGCCTTGGATTGCAGGAACTCTATCGGCACTGGTTCCCGGGCTGGGCAAAGTATATACCAAGGATTACGGTGATGCCGCCATGAGTTTACTCTTCGTGGGATTGAATGCATGGCAAGCCTACCGCGGATTCCGGAAAGAAGGAATAAAAAGCGTCCACGGATGGGTTTTTGCGGGTATCGGCGCCACTTTCTATTTGGGAAATATCTGGGGTTCGGCCAAAGCGGCCAAACGTTTTAACCGAAAATTCGATAAAGAAGCCACCGATGAGATTAAAGCGGTTTTTGAGTATCATTTATAGCCTCGCCGGTTTGTGGGCCGTTGCCCAAACGGTCACCCAAACCGTACAAATAGGCGACACTTTTATGCAACGTGGAGAATATGTGTCCGCCTATAAGTATTATCAAAGGGCTTCTTTTTTCGCCGGAAAGGAACAAATTCCCGGTTTGTACGGAAAAATGGGCGATGCGTCCTTTATGGCCGGAAAATACGATGAGGCCATAGGTCATTACAACAAAGCCCAAGGCCTGGAACAAAACGACAGCCTCCGGACCGAATGGATGCTCAAAAAAGTGACTTCTTTGGCTTTCCGCGGTCGCTACAAAATGGCCTTGTTGGAAATGCTCACTTATCGCGGCCGGTTTACTCCGGATCAGCAAAAAGCCGCTTATTATCTGAAAGGTCTTTGTTATTTCGGTCAAAATCAATTCGACCGGGCCAAACAAAACCTGCTTCGAGCCGTACCTGCCGGCGACAGCATCCGGCGCCAACAAATAGAACGGCTTTTTAGCAAAAAAAATCTGTACCGCCCTAACCCCAAAACCGCCAAATGGCTGAGTGTGTTTGTTCCCGGTCTGGGACAACTCTACGCCGGCGACCTAAAAAATGCCGCCAATTCATTCATCCTCAACGGCCTTTTGGCCTACTTGTTGATTCGGGATTCCGTTACTTACTCCTTCTGGGACGGTTTTGTGGGAATATTTCCTTGGCTACAACGATATTATACGGGCGGATACCAACGGGCCGAAAAAATCGCCCGTAAGAAAAGAAAAGAAAAACGTGGACGGGTCTTTCAAAAAATCCACACCATCATTTTTGCTCCATGAAAAGAGGTGTTTTTTTCTTTTTATGGATCTTAACCGGGATTTCCCTCCGGGCTCAATCCGGTTTTATGGAACCGGGTTCAACGGGATTTCGCGTAATGGAAAATCTTCATCGCTTTCATTACGATTCGGCCAGAATCCTCATACGTAAAAACCAAAGCCGTTTGTCCGAAGGAGAATATCATTTTCTCCTGGTTAACTATTATTGGTGGATGATGGTTTCGTCCCTCAAACCCGAAACCTACCGCGATTCGCTCTTACGGGAAATGAATGCCACCGACAGATTGCTGACCGGAACCGACACGACCGATTCCCGGAATTATTATATCCGGCTGATGAACAATGGATTTCGCTATCGTCTGGCATTTAAGGAAGAACGATTTCTGGACGGATTGAAATATGCCAACCGAACCGCCCGCAATATACATTACGCGCTCAAACATGCCGAAGATTCCCCTTTCCTCAAACTGACCGCCGCCATTTATCTTTTTTCCACCGGTTGGGGCGAAGACCGCTATTGGTACCTCAAACCCTATTTCCTCACCATTCCCAAGGGCGATACCCTAAAAGGCCTTCGTTACTTAACCGAACTTACCCACCATCCCAATTCCGTAGTGGCCGACGAAGCCGCCTATGTGGCCTTACGCATCTACAAGGACATGACACACGATTATGACAAAGCCCTGCCCTTGGCCCGTAAATTGGTACACAACAACCCCGAAAACCTCTTTTACCTGGCCGTGCTTATCCGTATCAAAAAAAAATCGGGACTAAATACCCGGAATGAAGAAAACCGGTATTTCCGTCTTTGGCAACAAACCCGTTTCGTCGATGACAACCAACGGCAATTTTATCGCCGTTGGCAAAACATACCCTAAACAAAAAGCGCTTCTCCAAAAGGAAAAGCGCCGGTGCGTGACTCCGACAGGACTCGAACCTGTAACCTCCTGATCCGTAGTCAGGTGCTCTATCCAATTAAGCTACGGAGCCATTTGCGGATGCAAAG
>JAADEB010000152.1 GCA_013153655.1 Chlorobiota bacterium | reverse complement strand
AAATTCCGGTTTATGAAGGACTTTTTTTGCGGCGGAAAAGGCGGTAGATAAGGTAAAAAAGCAACAGTACCAGCAAAAATCCGATAACCGGGGCCACTACGGCCAACAACGAAACCACCAATGACATAAATGATTCCGTGGAGCTTACCAAAGGATTGGCCAAGCCGCCGGTGGTGGCGGTGGAAGTGGCCCGAGTGGCGGTGGTGCCGGCCTGAACGGCCGTGGCGGTTCCGCCGCCGGCTATTAAAGCCAAGGTCCAGGTGAGAGCGGGGTCCGTGTCTTTGAGCAAGGCGGCAACCGCCAGCGTTCCCGCTATTCCGGCAAGGGGAATGGCTATGACATCCAACATGTGATCCACCCAGGGAATCAGATAGGCTAAAATTTCGACCACCATGGCCACTCCCAAAATGACCGAGGCCGTTCCGCTACCTAGCCACGACAAATGTTCGTTCAATTCGATCCAATGCATCCTCGCCGCCAAGCTCAGCACAAACATAGGCAGGAAAACCCGAAACCCGCTGGCCGCCGCCAGACCTATCCCGGCCAAAATACCTACAATCCATTCCGGTGTGCTCATATGTTTTTGGATTTTAGGTTTTGTTTTTTCAGACGGCCGTGTATTTCACAAACAAACGTACCGCTTCCACGGCTTCCTTGACGTCATGCACCCGCAGAACGGAAGCACCGTTTTGCAAAGCCAACATATGTACGGCCGTAGTGGCATTGAGCATGTCTTCCGGCCGGCCGTCCAGGTATTTGTACAACATGGATTTCCGGGAAATACCTATGAGAACGGGTTTCCCGTGGCGGCCGAAGGTGTCGAGGTGTTTCAATATGCGGTAATTGTCGTCCAGGGTTTTGCCGAAGCCGAAACCGGGGTCCACCAAAATATCGTTTACCTCTAAGGCATGCAATTCCTCGATACGCCGGGCGAAAAACCGGTTGATTTCCATGATGACATCATCGTATTCGGGGTTAAGTTGCATGGTTTGGGGCGTTCCTTTCATATGCATCAACACATAAGGCACTTGCAAGGTGGCTACGGTGGGAAACATGCTTTCGTCCAGGTTGCCGCCGGAAATATCATTGATCATGCAGGCCCCGGCTTCCACCGCCGCCTTGGCCACCGAGGCGCGAAAGGTATCCACCGACAGGAATGCTTCGGGAAAATGACGATGCAAACTTTCAATGGCCGGCACTACCCGGGCCAGTTCCGTTTGTGCGTCCACATGCTCGGCCCCGGGCCGGGAAGAATAACCTCCAATGTCCAAAATGGCGGCTCCTTCACGGAGCATTTGTTCCGCACGCCGAAGGAGCGCATCTTCCCGGTTCACACGGCTTCCTTCATAGAAAGAATCCGGTGTTACGTTCAAGATACCCATGACCAAGGGAGTCTCCATTCGCAGCAAGCGTCCCCGGCAATTAATCGCGTAATCGCTCATATTCCTTTGAATTAATATAAAGCTAATTTACATATTTTATGCCAATGGCGAATTACAGAATACTCTTGTGGCGTTTGCCGGAAAATACATGGGTTATTTAACTAAAAAATGATTAATTTTGGATAGAAAATTTAATAACCGGTAAAGGTAAAATACAAAATTCCGTTATGAGACACGCTTTTTTGGGTTTCGTAAGAATATTTCTAACGGTGTTGATCGTCACCTTTTTATGTCGATGGTTTTCATGTGCCTTGTGGCAGGGCTTGGTGTTGATAGTGGCGGCTGTGTTTATAATAGAAACCTTATGGGAAAAATTTTCATCCGTAAATTCCGAATCATGAAAAATATAGGGAAGGAACATCTTTGGTTGCTCGTTTCGCTTGTGGCGATTTTTTTGGCGCGGCATAATGTTTTGCCTCTTTGGACGGCGGCTCTAATGTTGGCGGTGGCGGCTGGGTACTTTATTTATCCCAAGGCCTTGGAAGCTTGGAGCAAGGATTCGCAAAACGGTTTAACGGCGAGCGCTTACTTGTTGGTGGCCATAGGGTTGGCCGCGGTAGTTTGGGGTCTTTACCGGCCTTCACGCTTCCTGAAAACGGGTGTGGGATTGGTCTTAACGGTCTATATGATTTTCTTTTTCTTCCGGTTTAGGGTATCACAAAGGCAGCCGTTAAGCTTGGCCACCTACCGGGAAATTATGTGGAGCCTTTTCTTGACGGTTTTTGTTTTTATTATGGCCATGAATGCCTGAGCGGCCTTAGTATCGCCGCCTGCGATAACCTATTCCCAACACACCCAGCAGCGAGCGCGTTACCTCGCGAATAATGGTGCGACCCACGGAACTGCTGACGATTTTTTCGAATGTGCTTTTTTCGCGTCGCGACCGGGATTTTTTCTTTTTCTCTTTTTCCGCTTCGATTTCTTTTTGAGCGCGTTTGATTTTTTCTTTCAAAATCTCGTACGCGCTTTCCTTATCCACCGGTTTGGCATATTTGCGGCGCAAGGTGGATTTATGTAAAATTTCGTTGAGTTCCGATGGGGTGAGCACATCCATACGGCTTTGGGGAGCCCGCATCATCACCTGTACCAGCGGTGTGGGACGTCCCTTGCGTCCCAGGGCGGTAAATAAAGCCTCGCCGATTCCCAGGTTCAGGAGCAATTTGTCGGGTTTGTAAAAGGGACTCAGCGGAAAGTTTTCGGCCGTTAGTTTGATGTTTTTCCGGTCCTTGGCCGTAAAAGCACGAAGAGCGTGTTGTACTTTCATACCCAACTGGGAAAGCACCGCGTCGGGAATATCGCGGGGATTTTGGGTGACGAAATAAATGCCGATTCCTTTGGAACGAATCAATTTGACGATGGTTTCGATTTCTTCGAGCAATACCGGGGTGGCATTTTTAAAAATCAAATGGGCTTCATCGATGAAGAACACCAATTCGGGACGGCCCGTATCGCCTTGTTCGGGCATTTTGGCGTAAAGCTCGGCCAGGAGTTGGAGCATAAAGGTGGAAAAAAGCTTGGGTTTGTCCTGAATGTCGGTCAGGCGGATGATATTGATGATGCCGCGGCCTTCGTCGTCCACGCGCATCAGGTCGTCGATTTCCAAGGAAGGTTCACCGAAAAACACGTCGGCACCCTGTTGTTCCAATTCCACGATTTTGCGCAAGATGGCACCCATGGATGCCGAAGATACGCGTCCGTAGGTTTCCTGGAATTCCTTGCGGCCGGGACCCATCACCCAGCGCATGAGTTCTTTCATGTCCTTTAAATCCACCAGGGGCAATTCCGTGTCGTCGGCATATTTGAACAGTACGGCCATAATGCCGCTTTGGGTGTCGTTGAGATCCAGGATGCGCGACATCAGAATGGGACCGAATTCCGAAACGGTGGCACGCAGAGGAATACCTTCCTTGCCGGTGAGCGAAAAGAATTCCACGGGATAGCCTTTGGGCGTAAAAGGCAGGCCGATTTTTTCCATCCTCTCGTCGATTTTGGGATGCCCGGGACTGGGTTTGGCCAGACCCGACAGGTCGCCTTTGATGTCCATCAGCAAGACCGGCACACCCATATCCGACAATTGTTCGGCAATTACTTGCAAGGATTTGGTCTTACCCGTACCGGTGGCACCGGCAATAAGTCCGTGGCGGTTCATGGTTTTGAGCGGAACACGGACAAACAGACCGGGAATGGTCTCGCCGTCGAGCATGGCGCCGCCTATGATAAAGGATTCGTCCTCAAAAGTATAGCCTTTTTGAATGGTGTCGATAAATGATTGTTTTCGCTCGTCCTGCATGGGCTGCTGATTTTGTTAAAATGAATATGCAAGAATAATGAAAAAATATCAAAAAAAATATGACGTAGTGGGTGAGGAATGCCGGAATGGTTTATGTTAACAGTTAAATTAATGAACCGCAGGGAAGGATTTCGGACCGGATTTTTCTGAATCTCTCGAAGAAATGTATCCCGTGTTATAAGAGGGTGGATTAGGGTTTTCGGACGATGGTGCCGGTATGCCTATGCTGAATAAATGTTTAGCATGTAAGTTTTTGCCGAATGTGTAGAAAATATCAAATTGAACCGTCATACCGATTATATCGAACATATAAGCGGTAAAAAACTTCGGTCCGTTTAGCTATGTGTTAAGAATTTTTCTTTTCTTGCTTTGATAATTCGTCCAGGCGTCCGGTACGTTCCAAAATGCCGTGCCATTGGAGGATTTTTTTCATGTGTGAAGGGTAAAAACGGTCGGCATCGTAGCCGGGAACGATAACGGCAAAAAAAGATTTGAGTTCTTCGGAAGATGCCTTGGACGAAGGAATCTTCCCGGCTCCGGCTTTGCGGATGTTTAGCAGCACTTGCGGAAGCGAAACTTTGTCGTCCTCGGTATATACCACGATATCGTCCAGAAACGACACCGTAAAAGGAGAGGCCAATACGGTTTTTCCGGTTTCGATATGCCGGGCCAACAGACCCGATTTGCTTTGTCCCTTGGCTTCGTAAACGCCGGGACGGCCGGTGATGACCAAAAATTTTCCGTTGGTTTTCATTTTACCTATCTTTGTATGGAAATGCCAAAGATAAATGAATTTTCGACATCTTTTAATGGGCTTGCTGGCGGTTTCGGTTTTATCGTGCCGTAAACCGGAAATCAAAATTCCGGTAAACGACAATCCCGGCCTAACGAATATCAACGATATTTCGCAAGTTTACATTTTTATGAAAACCACGAACGGCGATACGGTGGCCGATATGCATGACGGCCAAATCATTACCACTACACACTGGGTGGTTCATATCGACCGCCGGCTACGACTGAAAAACCTGGTGGTCCCCTGGCAAAAACTCTACAAGAAACGCCATAAAAAATCCATCCACAGTAAGCCGGGCACCAAACTCTACCTCTCCCATATCGACTCGGTGAAGGGCGTAATGGCGCTTACGGACTTTACGCGCATGCAAGTGAAAAGCCCCTTTTACACTTCCCGCTCCTATGTTCGAAAATATCCGGCCCGCTACCGGCAAAAAAACGTATTGCACATCGATATTAAACCGGAAAAAATCCTTATCGACACCCTTTCCTTTGATTTTCCCCGGTCCAAGGCGGCCGTTATCGAATACCTGTACCGCATAAGCAAGGACAAAAAACCTTATGAAGTGATGCTCAACGCCGATTACAATATTTCATACGAACGGTTCAACGATGCCTATTCGTTTTTTGCCTTGGCCGACAGTACGCTTTTCCGGATCGACCCTTATCTCTTTGTGTATAATCCCCAAGATATCGAGCCATGAACGAATTGTTGCACATGCGGTTTTGGGACATTTTGGACATCGTTTTGTTTGCGTTGTTGCTCTACTATCTCTACAAACTCATTCGCGGCACGGTGGCCATCAATATTTTTATCGGTTTGGGGATTATCTACCTGATATGGAAAGCTACGGAATGGTTGCATATGTCATTGTTGTCGGAAGTATTGGGCAAATTCTTGGGATTGGGTGTCATTGTATTGTTAATTGTATTTCAACCCGAAATACGACAATTTCTGCTGATGTTGGGTTCCAAGAAATTTTCGCCTTCGGCGGTACTTTCCGATTTCAAACTATTCGGCAAACAGGAAAGCGCACAAACCAATGTGGAGGCTTTGGTCAATGCTGCCAAGAACCTGAGTATTCAACGCAACGGTGCATTGATTGTCATCAAACATAATCAAAATTTGGATTTCCTGAAAAACACGGGCGACAAGATGAACATCGAAGTCAACGAACCCATTATCGAAAGTATTTTCTACAAAAACAGTCCACTCCACGACGGCGCCATCGTGGTGGAAGGCAACAAAATTACCGCCACGCGGGTGGTGTTGCCCGTTTCGCCGGAAATCAAATTGCCCAAAAAATACGGATTGCGCCATTTGGCCGCCGTCAGTATTACAAAAAACACCGATGCCTCGGCCTTGGTGGTGTCGGAGGAAACGGGTCAAATCTCCTATATCCGCAACGGCCGATTCGTCCCCTACAAAGATTACGACGATCTGGTGCGCAAAATCAAGCGTGACCTTGGAATTTGGGAAGGCCATTAAACTTTATGGCCCCGGCGGCATCCAATATTAGCCTGTACAAACTATGAATCCAATCGATCGGGACATTATGGCCGAAACCGACCCGGAACGGCGCATGCGCTTAATTATTCGCCATTACGGTGAACGCCTCTATGCCGTTATCCGGCCCATTGTCAAAACCCATGCCGATGCGGATGATGTCATGCAGGAAACCTTTATCAAGATTCACCGCAATTGGACAAGTTTCAGAGGCGACAGCGAACTTTTCACTTGGATGTACCGCATTGCTCATAACGAAAGCCTGCAATTCCTTCGCCGCCGCTACCAAACCTCCCGCCTCGACGACCCCGAACTCCTGCGCCGCCTCACGGAAAACCTGCGTGCCGACCCTTGGTTCAACGGCGACGAAATCCTCATTCGACTGGAACAAATCGTGGACAGCCTCCCGGAAAGGCGCCGCGAGGTGTTTCGCCTGAAATATTTTGCCGGCATGAAATACGAAGAAATCGCCCACTTGACCGGACTGTCGGTGGGCGCCCTAAAATCCCATTATTATTTGGCCGTAAAAGAGATCAAAAAAAAGTTAGGTTTATCCGATTTTAAATAAAAGGAATTTTAAAAAAGTTTTTAGAACTTTGGAATATGGATTCAACCCGAAAAACTTTTCCCGTTACCATCCGTCCGGCCGGTGAAGAGGATTTTCCGGCCCTATTGGAAATGATTCGCGAATTGGCACTGTTCGAAAAGGCGCCCCATCGTGTTCGCAATTCGGTGGAGCAAATGCGCGCCGAAAAAGATTATTTCCGGGCCTTTGTGGCCCAAACCTCCGAAGGGCGGATCGTAGGGATGGCTTTGTTTTATTTTGCCTATTACACTTGGGTGGGGAAGAGCCTCTATCTGGATGACCTTTATGTGAAAGAAGCCTGGCGCGGGCGGGGTATCGGAAGGGCTTTGCTCAATCGTGTGCTGGATTTTGCGCGTCAAAACGGTTGCAAGCGTGTTCGTTGGCAAGTGTTGGAATGGAATACACCGGCCATTGAATTTTACCGTAAAATGGGGGTGGACCTCGACGGGGAATGGATCAATTGTGATTTGGAATTTTAATCCGGTGTGCTAACCGCTTAATCCTTCAATTTAAGCACCGCCATAAAGGCCGATTGCGGAATTTGCACCTTACCGATTTGACGCATGCGTTTTTTACCTTTCTTCTGTTTTTCCAGCAATTTTCGTTTACGCGAAATGTCGCCTCCGTAACATTTGGCCGTTACGTCTTTGCGCAAAGCCTTGACGGTTTCGCGGGCGATAATGCGTGAGCCGATGGCCGCCTGAATGGGAATATCGAATTGCTGGCGCGGAATAAGTTCTTTGAGTTTGCTCACCATTTTGCGTCCGATTTCGTAGGCGCGGTCCTGGTGAACCAAGGCCGATAGGGCATCCACCGGCTGGCCGTTGAGCAGGATGTCCACTTTTACCAGTTTGGACGGACGGAACCCGATTTGGTGGTAGTCGAACGAGGCGTATCCGCGCGAAACGGTTTTCAGTTTGTC